>JBKPJW010000226.1:0-1779 GCA_046730875.1 Actinomycetota bacterium
CGGGACTCGCTAAGGCGATCGCGATGACCTTGCGCCTGCCGATCATTGCCGTGCCCACCACCTATGCCGGCTCGGAAGCCACCAACGTGTGGGGCCTAACCGAAGCATCTCGAAAAACCACCGGAGTGGACGATGCCGTCCTGCCCGTCACCGTCATCTACGACGCGGCACTGACGCTGGCCCTGCCCGTGGCCATGTCCGTTGCCTCCGGCCTGAACGGCATTGCTCACTGCATCGACTCCATGTGGGCGCCCCGCGCCGACCCCATCAACGCAGCGCTCGGCGCCGAAGGCATCCGCGCCCTCAGCCACGGTTTGCCCCTCATCACCGAAGACCCCGCAGGTGCCGAGGGGCGCGAGCAGGCCCTGTACGGCGCCTACCTCTCCGCCGTCGCCTTCGCGTCCGCCGGCTCGGGGCTGCACCACAAAATCTGCCACGTCCTGGGCGGCACCTTCAATCTCCCCCATGCCCAGACCCACGCCACCGTACTGCCCTACGTTCTCGCATTCAACGCCCCTTATGCTTCCGACTCCGAAGCTCGCATCGCCGCAGCGTTCGGCGCTGCCGACGCACTGACCGGACTCCAGGAACTCCGCAAACGCCTGGACGCACCCAAAGCTCTGTCTGACTACGGCTTCACCGCGGACGGGGTCGCCGAAGCCGTCGCCGTCGTCCAGCCGACTGTACCGGCATCAAACCCGCGCCCCGTCACTACCGAGAATCTCACCCGCCTCCTCCAGGCAGCACTGAGCGGCGAAGACCCCCGGGGCCTCCTGGAACACTGACCTCCTCGATCCCGGGCTAGGCCATTGCGCGTCCCACCCGGATTCCTTAAAACGAACGATTACTGAGACAGGCGGGCCGCTTTCCCGGGGCGAGAGTTCAACTGGCGACAGGGTCAGGCGACGGCGAGGGAGTCTTTTGCTGCCTCCGCCAGCTCGGCCAGGCGCTAGGGGATCAGCGACTCCCGCAGCTGTTGCAGCGCAACACGAACGACGGTCTCGGATCGGTGGATTTCCCTCACATTCATCCCCGTAAACTCTTTCACCGCACGGCGCATGCTTTGCACGTTGGTGAATCCGCACGATGACGCAATTTCTGAGTAGGTGACTCTTTGGGCGTCGGACTGAAGGAAGAGCTCCAGTGCTTTGCGCGTTCTCACGGCGCGTATGCGCTCACCCAAGCGGAGTTCTTCGTTCTCGAAAAAGTAGAAGAGGGAGCGACGGGAGAGGTTGAACCTTTCGGCGACCATTGCCACGTCCAGATCGGGGTTGTCATAGTTGGCATCAAGGTATTTCTTTACCGCCCGACTTAGGGCCGGTTTCTGCGCCTCATCGTCGACCGGCGTTTCAAGCAGGGAGCCCACCAGGGTCGCCATCACGGATCGGAGGATGTCTGCGGTTCCCGATGCCTCCCGGTCGATGCCGGGCCGCTTCCAACTCAGCAGTGCAGGAATCACGAAAGTGCCCACGAGCGGATGCTTTGCGAGGTCAGGCAGGCGAAGCAGGGAGCCTAGGCCGGCCTCGCTCACATCTAGGCTGCTGCGGTCGATGTTGATCTGCAACGCGTGAAAGCCTTCGGGGGCATCGAAACTGCCGCCCAGCGAGGTGTCGATGAACTTCACGGAGCCCGGTGCTACAGGCTCAGGCACGCCGTTGAGAGCGAGGGTTAGGGCCGGCGCTTTCCGGAAGTAGACCAGGCGCAGATCCCTAGTGTCGGGATTCGGCGCCCACGAGCCCAATGCGGGGGCGTTGTAGATCTCTATGAGGCTGAAACCTG
>JBKPJW010000227.1:0-2537 GCA_046730875.1 Actinomycetota bacterium
GCCGTTCGCCAGGACCACGTTCTCGGCCGTGTAGCTCCCGCCGGTGGATTCCACCCTGAAGCGGCCGCTCTCCTTGGCAATCCGCGTGGCCTCCGCGCCCAGCTGCACCGGCGGGGCGATCCGCTGCGCATAGTCGCGGAACAGGTCGATGACGGCGTCGCGGGGGAGGAAGGCGTCCGGCTCGGGACCGTCGTATGTCAGCCCGGGCAGCATGAACGAGAAGTTGGGCGTGTTCAGGTAGAACGAGTCCCAGCGGTCTTGCCACGCCCCGCCCAGGGCATCCCGCCGCTCCAGCAGCTGGTGCTCCACACCGTTCTGGGCGAGCCAGTAGCTGGTGGCCAGCCCGGCCTGCCCGGCCCCGATCACCAAAGTGTTGACGCTTTGCGGAGCAGACGCGCTGCCGGTGCCGGATGCCATCGGGGTCTCCATGGTTCTTCTCCCGTAGCCAATGTGCAGAGCTGGATTTGCTGGCAGGATATGCCCGCAGCGTCGCTACGTACAGCAGCTTCCCGGGGAGGCTTCTTTACACCTCCAGCCGGAACACCCAGAGCATCACGTCCTCGCCGGGCACGTACCAGTCGCGGGCCGGAACTCTCTGGAAGCCCAGGGATTCATAGAGAGCATGCGCCCGTTCCATAAACGTCGCACTGGTGATGCTGATCCCGCTGATAGCCGGCAACGACTGCGCGTGATCAATGACCCGACGGACAACAGCGCGTCCCACCCCAGTGCCTTGAACAGCAGGATCAACAGCGAGCATCCGGAACTCCAGCTCGTTGTCGCGGGCGATCTCGCTGTAGGGCTGCCCCGCGAAGGTGAGCGTCACCGCCGCGACCACCGCGCCGGAGGCTTCGGCCACCCACACGTCGGCATGTTCCGCGCGGTGTTCCACGTTGTCCAGCACACTCATGTACGGGTGTTCGGCGGTGAAATGACCGGCGCGGAGGTACGCGTCCCGGGTGATTCTCCGGACCTCTGGATAGTCGGCCGGTCCGGCGGGCCTGAAATCCAGGTTCACCGGGAAGCAACCCCAGCGCCGGCCGTCCGGGCGATGTACTCCTCCAGCGGAGCCAGTGCCGGCTGGGACGAGGGATCACCCACCGCATCAGCGCCGACGGCATTCGCCACCGCCAGCGCGTGGTCGTAAGGAAGCCCCGCCCGGATCGCCAGGACCAGGGCCGCGCAAAAAGCGTCACCGGCGCCGACAGTGTTCGCCACCGGCACGGACAAGGCGGGAGCCCCCGCCACCCGCAACCCGCGCTCCAGCAGCGCCGAGCCGTCCTTCCCGTAGGTCACGGCGACAAGCTTCGCCTCTGCCAGGGCCGGAATCAGCTGGTACTCGCTCTCGTTGACGATCACCAGGTCGCAGCGCTCCAGCAGCTCCGCCGGCAGGTCCATCGCGGGCGCGGCATTAAGGACGAAGAAACCGGTCGAGCGCCGGGCCGCTTCCAGCACCACCGGAAGACCCACCTCGAGCTGGCACAGCACCGTTTCCTCGGCAGAGAACTCCACGCCCTCCAGCGAGAACCCGGAGTTCGCGCCCGGGCACACCACGATCTGGTTCTCGCCGTCGCGGTCCACCACGATCAGCGCGGTACCCGTCGCACCGCCGTCGAGCACCGCCACATCAGCGGTGCCCACTCCCGCGCCGGAAAGGGACTGGACCATCATGCGGCCCTGGGCGTCATCGCCCACAGCGCCGATCATCCGGGCGCTCCCGCCCAGCCGGGCGGCGGCAACGGCCTGGTTGGCGCCCTTGCCGCCCGGCTGCTGCTGAAGGACGCCTCCGCCGATGGTCTCCCCGGCGGTGGGAAGCCGGTCCGTGGTGGCGATGATGTCGAGGTTGATGCTGCCGACGACGGTGACGGCAGGAAGTCGAGTGCTCATGAAAAGTCCTATCGGGTCAAGCCGGAGTCGGCTGGATTAGGAAATAGTGTACGGCATGGTTGTACTTGTGCGTCATACATGGTTGTATAACAACTCACATCCCAAGGGCAGGACCCCGCCTGCAGAACAAAGGAGTTTGATGTGAACACCCCAGCAACAGTTGCCACTTCGCCGCCGGCCGCCGTCGGAAATCCAACGGGCGAGGACGCAGCAAAACTCGGCGGCCGCCGCGCCGCCCTGCTGATCTCCACCCTGCTGCTCGGCGTGCTGTCCTTCCAGCTCAACGCCAGCATGGTCACCCCCGCCCTGCCGCAGATCGCGGCATCCTTCGGCCAGGGCCCCGAGAGCGCAGCCCCCGTCCAGTCCATGTTCTTCCTCGCCGGAGCCATCGCCGGTCCCGTCATCGGACGCTGGAGCGACTTCATCGGACGCCGCGCCGCCTTGCTCCTGGTCCTCGGAATCATGGGCGCGGGCACCATCCTCTGCATCGCCGCCCCCACGCTGCCCATCCTCATCGCCGGCCGGTTCCTCCAGGGAGTGTCCAGTGCAGTCTTCGCCCTCGCCTACATCGTGCTCAGCGAAAACCTGCAGGCCCGCGTCTTCGGCACCTCCGTGGGCATCATCGCCGCCATCAACGGCGGCGTCGGCGG
>JBKPJW010000228.1:0-9078 GCA_046730875.1 Actinomycetota bacterium
GCCGTGAACACCGGGGCCATGGGCTGCCAGGCAAACCACCAGGCCCCGGCCACGACGGCGGCGAAGAGCGCGATCCAGACCGCGGCCGGGATGGACGTGGCCCGGGCCAACAGGTACGCGTCCGACGTCGTGAGCCTGTCGCGGCGCCGCAGGTGGACGTTCGCCAGTTTGCCGAGGTCCCGGACGGCAGCGACCAGGAGGGCCAGGCCCAGCACGATCATCACGTGCCCGTTGAACGCCGCCGGCACAAAGAGCACCAGGAGCGCGGACGCGAGCACAGCTGCGGCCGTGATCAGGAGCCCGGTGCCGTTGCGCAGGAACAGGAAGGACGCCAGGAGGATCAGGGTGCCCACTGACATCGCGGCCGGGCCCCACCCGTTGAAGCCACACCAGACCATTCCCGCCCCGACTACGCCGGGCACCGGGTAACCCCAGAAAGTCGACCAGGCGGAGGAGAGCTTGCTCCTGCTATAGGTCGTGGTGGTGCCGGAGTGGTCCAGCCCCAGCCGGATCCCGCCAACCCGCTGGCCGGTGGTGAGGGCGGCGAACGCGTGGCCGAGCTCGTGGGTCACGGTGGCGAGCAGGCCAAAGTATCGCCACGTCCTGCGCGGCAGCGAGACGGCAACGGCCAGGAGGATCACCACAACAAGCTCGGTGATGGTCACCTGCGGGATAGAGGCATGGGTGAACCCGGCAACGATCCGATCCCACCACGTCTGGGCAAAGTTGGATTCCCCGGCCAGGACGAGCGGTCTCATGCCCTGCCCGCGGCATGCTGAATGCAATACGGGGTCCAGGGCCTCGCCTCCAGCCGGGCTTCGGGGATCGCGGCGCCGCACACTGCGCAGATTCCGTAGGTGCCGAGTTCCATCCGTGCCAGTGCAGCGTCGATCTGCGCCAGGCCTGACCTGCTCTGCTCCAGGAGCGCGGATGCCTGGGATAGTTCGAAGGCGATGGTCGAGCCCTCGGGGTCGTGCTCGTCGTCGACGTTCGAGTCCCGGCGGGCGGCACTCACCGAGGTGATGTCTCCCCGGAGGGCGGGTAAAAGGGCAAGCTTCCGGTCGCGCTCCTCGTGCAGGAGGATGCGGAACCGTTCGACGTCAACCATAGACTGCAAGGCTAGCGCGGGCCGTGTGCCGGCGTCTAAACCGGCCAGCGTCTAAACGAACCGCTAAACAAATCCGCTAACCAGATCCGTTAACCAGATCCGTTAACCAGATCCGTTAACGAGATCGGCGTCCAGACAGGGCACGGCCACAAGCCAAGACGCGCCCAGGGTGCCGACCACCGGGTCAAAAGACCCGTCCGCGCCGGGAGCCGTGTCCGTAACGTGGTAAGCGATCATCTATCCTGCACGGCCAGGAGTAACCATGGACAATCCGGACGCCGGGACCGCACAGCCCGGGTATGTGCTGCCCGGGGGTGCCGGCGACGACGTCCGGGCCCTCGAAGCGGTGGTAAACCATCACGCGGCTATGCTCAAACGGCTCGACTCCTTGACCGTTGCGCTCATCAACGCGGTGAAGGCAGGAAGCGCCGGTGATGAGCACGAGGCTCACGTGGTCCTGGTGGAATGGTGCGAAACCGACCTCGTTCCGCATGCGCTCGCCGAGGAAGCCTCGCTCTATGGGGGAGCGGGCAACACTGCGGAGGCCCGGCTCCTGGTGGAGGCCCTGCTGGCCGAACATCAGGTGATGGTTGGCGTGATCGAAGAACTGCGACTGTCCAGTGGTCTGGACGCCGCGGTGGCGGCCGGCACTCTGCGGGGCCTTTTCGCACTGCATCAGCAGACCGAGAACCGGGTCCTGGTGCCGTTCCTTGCAGCACACCCGGACCTATCGCTTGCAGCCGCCGTGGAGGGGCATGAGGAACTCCTAGGTGAATCCCACATCCATGGAGGGGGCGCGGGGCGCGGGGACAGCGTCTAGAGTGGGCGCATGGCGGACCGTACGCACCACGAGAACCCCGAATTTCCCGCACCAGCCGACAACGCCGGACTCCCCGCGAACACTTACACAGCAGACACCGACATTGCGGATGCAACCCTGCGCGAACTTGCCGCGGCCTTTGGCGTCGGGACAAGCTACTGGGGCTGGGACGGTGTGGAGCGCTCCGTGGCCGCAGGAACGCTCCGGAACGTCCTGGCGGCGTTGGGGGTCCCTGCGAGCGGGCCTGAGGAGCAGCAACGCTCCCTGGCGGAGTCCCGGCTCGCACCGTGGCGGCGTATCCTTCCACCGATCCTCGTACTGAGGGAGGGGAGGGACAGCCATGTGAACGTCCACGTCCCGCACGGTGGCGGCGTCCGTGTCTGGATCGACGCCGAGGACGGCAGCAGGCGCGAGGCCGCGCAGCTGGAGAACTGGGACCAGGCGGTCGACGTCGACGGCGTCCTCACGGGTCGCGCGACATTCGCCATTCCGGGCGACCTTGGCCTTGGCTGGCACACCCTGGTAGCGGACGCCGACGGCGCGTTGGCGCACTGTCCGCTCGTTGTGACGCCCGGCCAGCTCCGGACCGCTGCCGGACTTGCCGGACGACGCACCTGGGGGCTGGCGGCCCAGCTGTACTCGGTGCGATCCTCCAGGTCCTGGGGGATTGGCGACTTTGCCGACCTCACCGACCTCGCCGAGGTCGCGGGTGAGCAGGGGGCCGGCTTTGTGCTGGTCAATCCGCTGCACGCCGCCGAACCGGTACCGCCTGTTGAAGATTCCCCGTACCTGCCCACCACGCGGCGCTTTTTCAATCCGCTGTATCTGCGGGTGGAGGAAATCCCGGAATACGGATACCTGGACGGCGCCGGCCGGGCCGAGGTAGCTCGCCTGGCCGAGGGTTTACAGGCAGCGAACCGGTCCCGGGACCTTCTGGACCGAAATGCCAGCTACGCGGCAAAGCTCGCTGCCTTGGAGCTCGTTTTTGCGGTCCGCCGCGGCCCGGCCCGCGCCCGGCAGTTCGCGGACTTCTGCGCCCAGCAGGGGCAAGGGCTCGAGGACTTTGCGCTGTGGTGTGCGCTCGCCGAAGAGTTGCCGCCGTCGGCGCCGGAATGGGCAGGGGCGGCGGCAACCCCGGCGACGCCGTACTGCCTTGAGCAGCGGTCCAGGCTCGCAACCCGGATTGAATTCCACCGCTGGCTCCAGTGGCTCTGCGACGTACAGCTTGAGGCAGCGCAACGGTCGGCGCGCCGCGCGGGGATGGGGATCGGCATTGTCCATGACCTCGCGGTTGGCGTGAAACCTGGCGGTGCCGACGCCTGGACGCTGGCCGGCGTGCTGGCCGGGGGCGTAACGGTGGGCGCACCTCCGGACATGTTCAACCAACAGGGCCAGAACTGGTCCCAGCCACCGTGGCATCCGGGCCGGCTCGCCGAATCCGGTTACGCCGCCTACCGGGACATGCTCAGGACAGTGCTGCGGCACGCCGGCGGCATCCGCGTGGACCACGTCCTGGGCTTGTTTCGGTTGTGGTGGATCCCCGAGGGCGCAGGCCCGGAAAGCGGCACATACGTCTATTACGACCACGAGGCCCTCATCGGCATCCTGGCACTCGAGGCTCAACGCGCCGGGGCGATCGTGATCGGTGAAGACCTAGGCGTTTTCGAGCCGTGGGTCCGCGGCTACCTGGCCGAGCGGGGGATATACGGCACATCAATCCTCTGGTTCGAACACGACGCGAACGGCCCGATCCCGCCGGAGAACTATCGGCAGCAATGCCTCACCAGCGTCAACACCCACGATTTGCCCCCGACGGCGGGCTACCTCGCAGGCGAACACGTCACCTTGCGGGAATCGCTGGGGCTGCTGCGGCGCCCCGTGGACGAAGAACATGCCGAGGCTGCGGCCGAGCAGGAGGCTGTGCTCGCCCAGGTCCGGGCACGCGGACTGCTGACGGACACGCCCGCCGACGTTCGGACGACTGTCGAGGCGCTGTACGCCTACACTGCGCTGGCCCCATCCTCGCTGCTGGGTGTGGCGCTCGTGGACGCCGTGGGGGAAACGCGGACCCAGAACCAGCCGGGCACCAGCACCGAATATCCGAACTGGCGCATCCCGCTGTCCGATCCCGAGGGCGTGGTCCTGATCGATGATCTCCCGGGCAATGAGCGGTTCCTGTCCCTGCTGGGCACCGTCCGGACTGCGCTTCGACCAGGGGCCTGACGCGAAGCCCCCGTTCGGGCTGCAGGTCCAATGCCCGATCCGGGGCACCGGGCGGCAGGCGGGCAGACGTTCGGCGGACAGCGGGCCCTTCGGCGGGCGACGGTTCTGCGGACAGCGGACAGCGGACGGCGTTTTCCCTGCTAATACACAGGAAGCACTGCCCATAATGGTCCCGAAGCTCCGGTCAACCGCTATTTGATCGGAGCTTCGCCATGCGCATCTGTGCCGTCTCCCGAGCCGTCCACTTCGACAAGCGTCCCTGCAAGAGCGATCCAGCACCATCGCTCCTAAAATTCTGTTTCCGCAATGCCGTTCCGGCGATCAGGGGCTTTGGGCACGTGCCCGGCGTGCCAGCAGTTCCTAGAATTGAGCATGGCTGGTTCCGAAGTGGTTGAGGTGGAACGGAAGTACAGCCCATCGGAATCCGCCATCCTTCCGCGGTTGGACTCATTCCAGGGTGTAGATAGCGTGGGGCAATCCGTACACGAACAGCTGGACGCCGTCTATTTTGATACCGAAGGACTGGCTCTGGCCGCTCAGCGGATCACCCTGCGCCGCCGATCCGGCGGGGCGGATGCCGGGTGGCACTTGAAACTCCCGATCGCCGCAGGGGAGCGGCGGGAGATCGTGGAGCCGCTCGGCGGCGACCAGAATCTAGTGCCTGAGCGCCTTCGTCAGCAAGTCCTCGTGCACACCCGCAGCCATATGCTGGTCCCCGTGGCGCGCATCACGACGAGCAGGAACTCCACACCCCTCTACGCCGCCGACGGCGTGGTCCTGGCCGTTTTCAGCGACGACCGTGTGGAGGCCCAGGCCCTCTTGACCCCGGCGGAGCCTTCACGATGGCGGGAATGGGAAATTGAACTGGTCGACGGCCCCCGACGGCTGCTCCAGGGCGCTGACGAACTGCTCGAGGCAGGCGGAGTCCCTGTCGCCTCGCTGCCGTCCAAACTGGCGAGGGCACTCGGTTCCACTTATCCGGGAGGTCTTGACGAGGCTCCAAAGCCGAGCGCGAACGGTCCGGCCTCGGATGTGATGCGCCGGTACCTGTTCGATCAGGTTCGGGCCCTGAAGGTGCACGACCCGGGAGTCCGCGCCGATGCGCCCGGTGCCGTACACCAGCTTCGGGTGTCCGCGCGTCGGTTGCGGTCAGCGTTGGCGACGTTCCGGAAGCTTACAGATGCCACATCAGCCCAGTCCTTGCGGGCCGAGCTCAGGTGGCTGGCCGGAACTGTGGGTGAGGCCCGGGACACCGAAGTCATCCGGGCAAGGCTCAAGGACATGGTCAGTGCCGAACCGCCTGGGCTGCTGATGGCTCCTGTTGGGCAGCAGATCGAGGAGCATCTGGGCGCCGTCTCCCGTCAGGCCCGGGCAGTAGGTTTGGCTGCCTTGGACAGCGACCGCTATTTCCGCCTCCTCGATTCCCTGGATGTCTTCCTTGCAGCCCCGCCGCTCACTGTCCAGGCGGGAAAGGAAGCCCTGCCGACCGTCGGCAGGTTCGTCTCGGCGGAACGAAAACGCCTGAAGGCAGCAGTCCGCGCTGTGGATGGCCCGGCGGAGAACCCGCAGGATGACGCGCTCCACGAGGTTCGAAAGTGCGCCAAGCGGCTGCGCTACGCCGCCGAAGCGGCTTCCCCGATTTTCGGCAAACAGGCAACTGCCCTCGCCAAAGCCGCGGAGGGTATCCAGGAAATACTCGGAGTCTTCCAGGACAGCGTCGTGACCCGGGAAACCCTCCGGGAACTGGCGGCGCAGGACTCGGCCGGCGGGCGCAGCGGATTCAGTTACGGGCGCCTGCATGCCCTGGAGGAACAGCGGGGCAACGAAGCCCGCGAGCGGTTCTACGTCGCGTGGCAGCGATCCAAGCCCAAGCCCCTGGTCTGGGACTAATTGATCCCTACGGCGCGGAGGACCGCGGTCGACCGCGGTTGTGTCTGACATCACAAAGCCGGCAGAGGAGGGGCGCCTGCCGCCCGCTCGTCGCAAATGAAAAAGGCCCCGGAACCATAACGGTTCCAGGGCCTTTTCCTGTTGTGCGCGGAGGGGGACTTGAACCCCCACCCCCTTTCGAGGACTAGCACCTCAAGCTAGCGCGTCTGCCATTCCGCCACCCGCGCAGGTGGTATTTCCGAGTTCGTTTCGCCTCTCAGCGTTTTGCTTTTCTCGGAAGCAGCGAGAAAGACTCTAGCACGACTTTTCCGGAAACAAATAATCGGGGCTTTGCGGGGGCGTGTGGGTAGGCTGAAGCGAGCAATTGAGCCACCGTTCAAGAGGAGCCGCTATGACTGACAACCGGACCGAACTCAGGCCCGAGGACGAGGTCGTCAGGATCTGCCAGGAGCTGATCCGGATCGACACATCCAACTACGGTGACGGCTCCGGTCCGGGTGAACGGGCTGCCGCCGAGTACACCGCCGGGCTCATGGCTGAAGTCGGGCTCGACGCCGAAATTTTCGAGGCCGCCCCGGGCCGCGCCAGCGTGGTTACGCGGCTGGCGGGGGAGGATCCCTCCGCCAGCGCCCTGGTGGTTCACGGCCACTTGGACGTTGTCCCGGCCCTCCGCGACCAATGGTCGGTGGACCCCTTTGGCGCCGAACTGAAGGACGGCCTGATCTGGGGACGCGGCGCCGTGGACATGAAGGACATGGACGCCATGATCCTTTCCGTGCTGCGCAACTTCGCCCGCACGGGCCGCAAACCCAAGCGCGACCTCATCTTCGCGTTCTTCGCCGATGAGGAAGCCGGCGGCACGTACGGCGCCCGCTACGCCGTCGACAAGCGGCCCGAACTCTTTGAGGGCGCCACGGAAGCGATCTCCGAGGTCGGCGGCTTCTCCGCAACCATTGGCGGCCAGCGCACCTATCTGCTCCAGACGGCCGAGAAGGGCCTGTCGTGGCTCCGCCTCGTGGCCCACGGCCGTGCGGGTCACGGGTCCCAGATCAACACCGACAACGCCGTCACACGGCTCGCCGGTGCGGTCTCCCGGATCGGTGCCCACAACTGGCCGATCGAACTCACGCCTACCACCCGGCAGTTCCTTGACGGGGTGACCGAACTCACGGGCGTCGAATTCGACCCGGACGATCCCGACAAGATCCTGAAGGAACTCGGCACGGTGGCCCGCTTTGTCGGCGCCACCCTACAGAACACCACCAACCCCACCTTGCTGAAGGGCGGCTACAAGCACAACGTCATCCCGGAATCGGCCGAGGCTCTCATCGACTGCCGCACCCTGCCCGGGCAGGAGGAGCACGTGCTGGAGATTGTGCGTGAGCTCGCCGGCACCGGAGTGGACATCAGCTACGTGCACAACGATGTCTCGCTGGAGGTCCCGTTCGCCGGCAACCTGGTCGATTCGATGATTGACGCCTTGCACTCCGAGGATCCGGGCGCCAAGGTCCTGCCCTACACGCTCTCCGGCGGGACGGACAACAAGTCCCTGAGCCGGCTGGGCATCACCGGCTACGGCTTCGCCCCGTTGATGCTTCCGGACGAACTCGACTTCACCGGCATGTTCCACGGTGTGGACGAGCGCGTCCCGGCGGATTCCCTGAAGTTCGGCGCGCGGGTACTGGACACCCTGCTCACCAACTACTGAACGGACATCCACGCCATGACGCCCGAGGACGTCCTCACCACGTCCCTGCTGGAGCGGATCCGGAGCCGCGCCGCCGGCTATGACCGCGAGAACGCCTTCTTCCACGAGGACCTTGCGGAGCTGGCGGAGGCCGGCTACCTGAAAATCTTCGTCCCCGCGGCCGCCGGCGGCCTAGGACTCGGGCTGGCAGAAGCGGCCCAGCTGCAGCGCCGGCTGGCAACGGCTGCGCCCGCCACCGCGCTGGCCGTGAACATGCACCTGGTGTGGACCGGCGTGGCACACGTGCTGGCAGCCCGGGGTGACTCCTCGCTGGATTTCATCCTCCAGGAAGCCGCTCAGGGGGAGGTCTTCGCCTTCGGCAATTCGGAGGCCGGCAACGACTCCGTACTCTTCGATTCCCGGACCGAGGCCGTCCCCCTGCCCGACGGCGGCTACAGCTTCACCGGCCGCAAAATCTTCACGAGCCTTTCACCTGTGTGGACCCGGCTGGGAATCTTCGGCAAGGACCCGACCGCCGCAGACGGTGCGGGGGAGCTCATCCATGGCTTCATCACCCGGGAAACCCCCGGGTACGAGATCCTGCCCGACTGGGACACGCTCGGCATGCGGGCCAGCCAGTCCAATACGACAGTCCTGGACGGCGCGATCGTGCCGGCGGATCGGATCTTCAGGAAACTGCCCGTGGGTCCGAACGCCGACCCCTTGATCTTTGCGATCTTTGCCTGCTTCGAGACCCTGCTCGCCGCAGTGTACACAGGAATCGGGGAGCGGGCCCTGACGCTCGGGGTGGAAGCCGTGAAGCGCCGGACATCGTTCAAGAACGGCGGCCGCAGCTACGCCCAGGACCCGGACATCCGTTGGAAGGTGGCGGAAGCGGCAATTGCCATGGACGCGCTGTACCCGCAGCTCGCCCGCTTGACTGCCGACGTCGACGAACTCGCGGACCACGGCAACCAGTGGTTCCCCCGGCTCGTCGGCCTCAAGGTCCGGGCCACGGAAACGGCACGCACCGTAGTGGACCTCGCCATCCGTGTATCCGGAGGATCCAGCTACTTCCGCGGCTCCGAGCTGGAACGGCTGTACCGAGACGTGTTGGCCGGCATGTTCCACCCCTCGGACGACGAGTCCGCGCACAATACTGTGGCGAACGCCTGGCTGGGGCCGCTGGAAATACCCTAGATGTAAGTTCCGTTCAGGCATTTTGCAGCGATAGGCATCTCGGGATTGGCGCCAACGAGGGGCGCCAGCCAGCCCGTACCGTCGGTGTCTGCCGCTGGCAGTGGATGCGCGGCGGTGAATTGGCGAACGCCTGGTTGGGGCCGCTGGCAG
>JBKPJW010000229.1:0-1190 GCA_046730875.1 Actinomycetota bacterium
TCGAGGGTCTCGATCCCGCGGTAGGGCCGGACGGGGACGATGTCCTTGAGGATCTGGGTGGCGACGTTGGCGCCGACGCAGGCCGCCACCGCGATCCCCGCCGCCGCCCAGCGCCGCTTCAGCACGGTGACCACGAGGACCACCACCGTGGCGATCAGCAGGGACACCGCGGGCAGCCAGTCGAGCAGCTTGTTCGCGGCCTTGCCGGCGGCGCCGTGGATTTCGACCGCCTCCACGAGGGCCGATTCGTCGATGAACTGGCCCGTGGTGGTGCGGACAAAGAAGACGTAGGTCGCGGCCAGCGCGGCCATGCTGACGAGGGTGGCCAGCAGGAACAGGAACCCGGTACCGCGGCCCTGGCGGTAGGCGGGGTCGGCCGCGCGGGAGCCCGCGGTGCCGCCTGCGGGACCGCCTGCGGCGCTGCCTCTGGCCTGGCCCGCATCGCGGCCCGCGGCGCGGCTCGACGGCGACTGCGGGTACTCCGACGCCGCTTGTGTACTGGTGCGTTCCTGCCGAAAACTCATCCGTAACAGGTTCCCACAGAACCCTGCGAGCCGCCTGAAGGCGGGCTGGACCGCCATCCCGCGCGGCGGCACCGGCGCTCCAGACCCGGTATGGGAGGATGTTCCGGTGACTTCCCACAACCCCGCCCAGCTCCGCCGCCGCCTGCCCGGCCGCCGGACCGTGGGGCTGGCCATAGCGGTCTTGCCGCTGGTCATCGGCATGTCGGCGTGTTCTGCCCCTGCACCGACGGTGACCTCCGGTTCGGTGACCTCTGGTTCGGTGAGCGAGGCGCCGGCACCGGCCGGGACCGCGTCGGCTTCCCCAGCCCCGGCGACGGCCGTCCCCTCCGCGTCCGTTTCGTCTTCCGCTTCCGCGGCAGCTGCCCCTTCCGGCGTTCCGTACGCCGTGGAAGCCGCCTTGCAGACTTTGCTGGCGTCCTCGCCGCAGCCGAGCCGCGAGCAGATTCGCGCCAGCCTTTCCGCTGCGGGGTTTGCCCCGGCAGCTGTGGAGGTGTCGGCGTCGCGCACCCCGACGGGTCTGGCCGCGGACGCCGTCGAGGTCGGCGTGCTGAGCGGTGCCGACTGCGTGATGGCGCAGGTCCGGTCCGGAACCGTGGAATCGTCAGTCTTGCCGGTTCTTCCGAACGGGCGATGCTTCATCGGCAGCGTCCAGCGGTAGACGAGGGG
>JBKPJW010000230.1:0-12776 GCA_046730875.1 Actinomycetota bacterium
CCGTAGGACAGGACCACAGAGGCGACCAGCAGTACCGGCGCCAGCACGGAGCGCAGCAGCAGCATGAGGATGAGCAGGATGACGGCCAGGACCACCGGGATGATCGTGATGAGGTCACGCTGGGCAGTGGTGTTCGTATCCAGGGCCGTGGCCGTCACGCCGCCGACCAGCACGCCCGCGTCGATCTTCTTCAGATCCTGGCGGAGCCTCACCACGGCGGTTTCGGCTTCACCGGAGTCCGCGGCATAGTTCAGCGTCGAGTTGATCAGGACTTTCCCGTCACGGACCGCCGGTGCGCCCGGAACGGACGAAGCGCCGGTGACGATGGGGACGCCGCCGTCGGCCAGCAGATAGGCGTCCCCGACGCCGTCGCTCGCCTTGACCTTCTCGAGTACGTCCTGCGCCCTGGCCTCGTCGGCCACGATCACCGCCGGGCTGCCGGACCCGGCGTCGAAGTGCCGGCCCAGGGCATCCTGTCCGTCGACCGCGTTGGAGGCGGCGAGGATGACATCGGTCTGGGCCACGCCGTTGGCCTTGAGCTGCAGGACGCCTGCACCCGCGACAAGGAGCAGCAGGACCGAGGCAACCCAGACCGTGCGCGGCCGGCGGGAAACGAGCGAACCGGTGGCCCGCCACAGCCCCTTCTGGCCCTCCAGCCCGCTGACCAGTTCCGGTTCCCGCTGGGTTTCGGGGATCAGCTTGGGCCGGAAGGGCCAGAACGCGGCCCGGCCCAGCAGCGCCATCAGGGCCGGCAGCAGGGTCAGAGCCGCGAAAAGCGCGCAGAGGATGCCCGCCGCCGCCACCGGGCCGAGGGCCTTGTTGGAATTGAGGTCGGAGAAGAGCAGGCAGAGCAAGGCGATGATCACGGTGGCGCCGGAAGCCAGGATCGGCTCCCAGGCGGCCTTCCACGCGGTGAGGGCGGCCGCCGCCCGGTCGGTGGTGTGGGTCAGGGCTTCGCGGAATCGTGCCACGTACAGCAGGGCGTAATCGGTGGCGGCGCCGATCACCAGGATGGACAGAATGCCCTGGCTTTGTCCGTTCAACTGGATCCAGCCGGCCTTGGCCATGCCGAACACCAGCAGGATCGCGGCGCACAGCGCGAAAACGGAGGTGAACAGCACCATGACGGGCAGCAGCAGGGAACGGTAGACCACCAGCAGGATCAAGAACACTGCGCCAAGGGCCACCAGGAGCAGGATGCCGTCGATGCCGGCAAAGGCACTGACCAGGTCCGCCGTTAGCCCTGCCGGTCCGGTCACGAAGCTCTGCATGCCTGCGGGTGCGGATGCCTGAACCTCGTCGCGCAGTTCCTTGACCACCGTCTTCACGTCCGCCGAGGAAGGGATGGGCACCACAAACTGGATGGCCCTGGCGTCCTCGGAGGGGATGGGGCCGATCACCGCGCTGCCGGTCTGCAGTGCCTCCAGCTTGCCCTTGAGGGCGGCCGCCTCTCCGAGCTGGGCCGGGGCAAAGGCGGCGTCGCTCTCGACCACGATCACGGCGGGGATCTCCCTGGAGTCCCGGAACTTGGCCTGCCAGTCCTGGGCTTCGGTGGCCTCGGCTCCGGCGGGCAGGAACGACGCCTGATCGTTGGACGAGACCTCACTCAGCCGGCCGAATGTCGGGCCCCCGACGCCGGCGATCGCCAGCCAGGCCACCACGAGCACTGCGGGAACCAGCCAGCGCAGCCAGAATGGGACGCGCATCCTCGTTGGGGTCATGTTCAGTGTCCTTCCCAGGGTGATGCAGGAGCGGTGCTAGCAATAACTCCACAGTAGACTATCTCTATCGTAGAGATAGTCTCCTTGTGCTCTTCGGCCGGAGGAGAATGAAGGGGCAGGCGGCGCCAGGCCTTGCAGTAAACGCTGAAGTAAACTCCCAAAGGCGAGGTCGACCCGCGCCGACCCGCCGCGGGCCGACCGCCGCGGCCGCATCAGGGAAGAAGGAGGTCCGCCGTGTCAGCCGAAACCCCGGGCCCGTCCCGTGACGCACGCCCGTCCGCAGCGCCGGGCCCCTCCGTTGCGCCCGCTCAGGCGCCCGGCCCGCCGCCCCTCGTGCGGCTCCTGCAGGAATTCACCCTTGAAGCCAACCGGTACGTGGACTCTGCCGGCGGCCGCAACGACATGCACCGCACGGATCTCAACGCCCTCGCCGTGATCATGCGGCACGCGGCGCGGGACCAGATTGTCACTCCGGGAGTGCTCAGGAAAGAGCTGAACCTCAGCTCCCCCGCCACCACGGCCCTGATCGACCGGCTGCACAGTTCCGGACATGTGGTCCGCGAACGGCAGGGCTCGGACCGTCGCCAGGTGCAGCTTCGCATGACCCCCAAGGCCTACCGGGACGGCAGCGCGATGTTCCTCCCGCTGGCCCGCCATATGGGCGCGGCGATGGAAAGTTTCACGCCGGAGGAACTGGAGATCGTTACCCGGTTCCTGAACTCCATGATCGATGCCACCGTCCGGGCCGGCGAGGAAGCGGGCCGCGTCCCGGCAGCGGAGCATCTCCCCGACTGAGTCGCCCCGCCCCCAACTAGCTCGCAGCAGGGGCCGTTCTGGACGTCCAGAACGGCCCCTGCTGCGAGTCAGTTGGGAAGGTCTGCACTTTTCCGGAGGCGGGAGGGTAGCGTTTCTTTATGAGTGCGCAGCAGCCTGAAGATGTGTACACGCACGGCCACCACGAGTCGGTGGTCCGTGCCCATGCCTCCCGCACAGCGGAAAACTCGGCGGCGTTCGTGATCCCGTATCTCACGCCCGGGGTAAGGGTCCTCGACGTCGGCTGCGGGCCGGGCAGCATCACGTGCGATTTTGCGGAGCTGGTGGCACCGGGCACTGTCACGGGCCTGGACCGCTCCGCGGAGGTCATCGCCCACGCCGCGGCCCTGGCTGCCGAACGCGGCACTGACAATGTCGAGTTTGCAACGGGCAACATCTACGACCTCGACTTCCCGGACGAGTCGTTCGACGTCGTCCACGCCCACCAGGTCCTCCAGCACCTCACCGATCCCGTCGCGGCCCTGCGGGAGATGCGCCGGGTGGCCAAGGCGGGCGGGATCGTGGCCGTGCGCGACGCCGATTTCCACGGCATGAGCTGGTACCCCGCCATCCCCGAGCTGGACGACTGGATGGAGCTGTACCAGCGGATCGCCCGCCGCAACGGCGCCGAGCCCGACGCCGGGCGTCGACTCGTTTCCTGGGCGCAATCCGCCGGATTCACGGACTTGGCGCCGTCCAGCAGCAACTGGCTCTACGCCACCGGGCAGGAGCGGCGCTGGCAGGCCCGGGTGTGGGGCGAGCGGGTGCTGCATTCGTCCTTTGCCGACCAGGCGCTGGAGTACGGCTTCGCCGGCGAGGCGGACCTTGCCCGGATTTCCGCGGGCTGGCACCGGTGGGGTTCAACGGAAGACGGCTGGTTCCTGATCCCCAACGGCGAGGTCATCGCCCGGGCGTGATGTGCTTCGTGCGCGCGACCTAAGCCGGTCGCGGTGCCATCATGTCTGACGGCTAACGGCTAACGGCTAACGGCTAACGGCTAACGGGGGATGATCCGGTACAGGAACTTCGTCTTGACCATCGTCCACACCAGGCCCAGGACCAACACATAGGCACCGGTGTTCAGCCAGATATTGCCCTGCTGCAGCACGGGAATATTGGCCAGGGCCAGTATCAGGAACACGTGGATGATGAAGATATACAAGGTGGCCTGCCCCAGCGGGATAAGGAACCAGCCAAGCGCCCGCTCCAGAAGCTTCCAGTAAGCGGTCAGCAGGGTGTAGGCAGTGATGACGACCACCAGGACGTTGAGCAGCCGTCCAGCGCCAAGATACGTCCGACCGAAATAGCCGCTATAAAGCGCCTGATGCAGCGTATCCGGCAACAATGCGAGCCGGACATCGTACGCGTTGGAAAGGTAGGGGTTGGACAGGGCAAACAGTGCAAAAAGTACCGCCAGCAGGGTGCAGAAGGCCAGCAGGCTCTTGTGGCGGCAGAACCAGGCCACAAGTGGCCGGCGGTAATAGCCCGCCGTCAGACCAAGGACGAAGAGGATCTGCCAGACCATCAGCGGGAAGGAATCTTCGAACTGGGAGGGCAGGAGACGGATGTGGGACAGGGATCCCACAGCATAAAGGGCGGCGCTGACCAGCAGAACCAGCCATGCCAGGCCGCGGGACAACGCCCATAGAATCAGGGGGCTGAGGAGCAGGAGCACCACATAAAGCCCCATAATGTTGAACTGCCACGGGCCGAACTCCAGCAGCAGGATCTTCGGGATCAGCCACGCCGGGACCGGGAAATGCAGCAGCCCGTCCACCTCTGCATACATGTCGTAGCTGCGGCCGGACGCCGTGGTGCCCGCCGCTCCCGTCCCCTGGTCCGTGAACGCGGTCAGGACCGAACTCTGGACGAGCGGCACGAGACTTACGAAGAAGACCGTCATAACAACGGTCAGTGCCGTAAGGTACAGCTTCCAGGACCGGCGGCTTGCTTTGTCCAGCACTTCCGCGGGGTCGTCCTTGATCCTCGGACCGTAGACCATGCCCAGAACGGCTCCGGACAGCAGGACAAAGAATTCCGCGCCGGACACTGCGCCAATCGTTTCCTGGGTCAGCAGCTGAAAAAGTGATGTGAGGCCAATGTGGTTCACCACCACAAAGAGGATCGCCATGCCGCGCAGCATATCCACGCGTCCGTCCCTGAAGCTCTCTTCCCGATACGCCCAAGACCGCGCCGTTGACCAGCGGACAGGGAGTATCCACAAAGCGGCGCCCAGCGTCACTCCCGCCGCGGCAGCTACCCACGCCCCGCCGCCGGAAATCACCCTTCCTCCCGATGGACTGTTCACACCGCTTCCGCCCTCCCCCGCGATCGCGGGGCCGGTCAGGAAGTTAGTCTCCGCCAGCCCGTTTGCCAGAACGGAAGCGGTGCCGGCGTCGGCCGTTAGGCGCCAGTCGATCGCCACCTCGCCGGATGCGCGCCGTTGGACCGTTTCGTTCCACAGCACGGCCTTGACGTTCTTGTATCCGGAGGTTGGGGACGCGAGGACCTGGCCCAGCCAGGCAGTCTTGATGTCCTTCTCAGTGGGTCCACCGCTTGCCGGGCTATAGAGGGCCCCGGTTTCCAGGAGCAGAGGCTTGTTCCGGGCCTCGGCGTAGCCCTCGTAGAAGTTCAAGTCCACTGCGGGCTGGACGGGCTGCCCGGGTCCCAGCATTCGGGCAAGCCCGTCCTCGGCAGGGAGCGTGTTGACCGGCGGCCCGCCGGCAGTGTCGTCGTGGAAGGCGGACAACCCTACCCAGTCCACCGCGTCGTCCCCGGGGTAATAAGGCGAGTAAGCCGCATCCCCAAGGTTCCAGACGCCGTCGGAATTCGTGTCCAGGGCGCTGAAGCCCGGGCTGCCGGGTTGCGCAGCATCGGGGGCCTGGGGGAAGGGATAGTCCCTTCCCTGGAAGGGCGACCAGACCATCAGTGGTTTTTCCAGAGTTGCGCGCATAGCCCCAGTTACCATCCGAAACGCGGCAATGTACTCGGCGGGCTTTTGGCCCCAAGCCGACCATCCCGCATTCATGTTGGGGGCGAAACGGATAAACAGCTGACCCTTGAACCCCCGGGCCATCTCTTTGATTTCCTGCGCGAGCTCAGTGGAGGTCCGCGTGTCGACCTGTGCCAAGGGAACCTTCGGGTTGACCGTGATCAACGCATCGGCACTTTCGGACTCTGCTTGTTTCAGGAACTGCGGGATGAATATCTTTTCCTGCTCCTGAACGGGCAGGGATAATTCATGGGCATAAAGAGCCGCCGGCTTTCCCAGCCGCCCGGCGTACCGGGCGGCGGAGTCCGTCGACCAGTCCAACTGCACACCCCACAGGGGCGGTGTTCCGTCCTGCGCTGATGGCTCGCGGTCCGTCGCATCAGCCGCGCCCGAATTCGGGGCCGGCTCACTGACCTGGGCTGATGCACCGGAGACGCCCGTGACCGCCAGAACCAGCAGAAGCAGCAGGAGGGATAAGGTGCGACGCAGATTCACAGTCGCAATAGTAGCGACCCTGCATCCCGCGGCATCCTTCTGACGCGGATCAGCAGTGGAAATAACCCTTTATCCACATGATTTATCCACATAAGCGCGCCTGGCTCTAGAGCACGGCGCACTGGGTTTCTAGCATCAAAGAATGATCATCCAGGCAGGTTTTAACTTCGTGGTTCTCGCGCATCCGTTTATCGTCCAGGACGGCAGGCTCATGCGAAAAGCTGGTGTTGATGTGCGTGGACGAAGAAATGCGTCTCGACAGCGTGGAAGTCACTGCCGAAGATTTCGCGGGATCCCTTGCGCCATTTCACGAAGCCGTGGCTGGGTCCGAAATACACCAGGTACTTTGCGATTGCCCACCCCGACAGATTCAGCGGATACGACTTCTCGGAACCAATCATGGACCACCGCCGTCGTCCGGGACAGGTCTCCGGCAACCGGCCATTCCCAGCCAACCGGTCTCCGGATAGGGTGCTCGAAAGAACCCACGAGCAAGGAGAACCCCATGCGCAAGGTAACGGCCGGCCTTTTCTGCTCCGTGGACGGCGTGGTTGAAGATCCGTTTCTCTGGCAGTTCGACAGTTTCGACGATGAACTGGGCGCCGGGATGGGCGAAATGATGGGCCGGATCGACACCGGCCTCCTGGGCCGCGTCGGGTACCAGCAGTGGGCGGAATACTGGCCGAACGCAGAACGTGACAACGACTTCGCCGGGTTCATCAACCCGTTGCCCAAGTTCGTGGCGTCCCGCACCCTTACGGGCTCGCTCCAGTGGCAGAACTCGCGCCTGATCGAAAGCCCGCTGGAGGACTTCGTGGCGGACCTGAAGAACGGCGACGGCGGCGAGATCGGCGTGTTCAGCAGCATCTCGCTGGTCCACCAGCTGCTCTTCGCCGGGCTGCTCGACACCTTAATGCTGATCGTCCATCCCGTCATAGCGGGCAGCGGCCGCCGACTGTTCAACGACGGCGATCCCCTGACCCGGCTGGAGCTGCAGTCGTCCCAGCAGACCAGCAAGGGCAACATGATCCTCAGCTACGGCCTGCGCGGCGACGACTGAGGACCGCGGCCAATCCCGGTTACCACCCGCGCCGCCCACCCGGCCGGGCATTAATCCGGTCGCGGCCGGGACCGTAAACTTGGCTGGTGCAACCTTCCCTTTGGCTGGCCCTGGCCGGCGCCGGCGTCCTGATCAGCTTCACCCCCGGCGCAGGCGCCATCAACACGATGAGCAACTCCCTGAACTCGGGGTTCCGCCGTTCCATGTGGGGCATCCTGGGCCAGCAGGCCGCCCTCGTGGTGCACATCCTGATCGTGGCCCTCGGTGTCGGAGTGCTCGTGGCGAGCTCGCCGATCGCCTTCAACGTGATCCGCTACGCCGGAGCGGCCTATCTGGTTTATCTGGGCGTCCGGCAGTTCCTGCACAAACCGGACCTGGACCAGGAGAAAGCCGCCGCCCTGCGCAACGAACCGGCCCTCTCCATGTTCCGCCGGGGCCTCTGGGTCAATCTGCTCAACCCCAAAGCCGTGGTCTTCTTCCTGGCCTTCATGCCCCAGTTCATCCGGCCGGAGCAGCCGTTGCTGCCGCAGTATGCCGTCCTGTCCGCCACCGTGATCGTGATCGACATCCTGGTCATGTGGTTTTTCTTCGCGGCAGCGGCGAAGTCCTTCCAGCGCTTCACCCATGACGCCCAAGGGCAGAAGGTCCTGAACCGGACCTTCGGCGGACTGTTTGTCGGCGTCGGCGTGCTGCTGGCCGCGATCCACTAGGCGGAGCGCCGGCTGTGGAGCGCAGGCTGCGCGGCTCCCGGCGCGGCGTACTACTCTAGGGACGGGAGGAGCCATGACCGTTCGGAGCGCAGGCATTTTGCTATACAGGCTGGGCCGCGTGCCTCAACCGGGCACGGCCGGGCCAGGCAGCGTGGCCCAATCTGGCAGCGCAGCGGAGCCAGGCAGCGACGCCCCGCTCGAGGTCTGGATAGCTCATATGGGCGGACCGTTCTGGGCCCACCTGGAAGCCCGCGCCTGGTCCGTGCCCAAGGGCGAATACACGGCCGACGAGGACCCGCTGGTGGCGGCGCACCGTGAGTTCGCGGAAGAGATCGGCACGTCAGCCCCGGACGCCGGCTATCACCGGCTCGGCGACTTCCGCCAGCCCTCCGGCAAGATCATTACGGTTTTCACGGCCGAGGCGGACTTTCAGCCCGAACGAATCGTGAGCAACACCTTCACGCTGGAGTGGCCGAAAGGATCCGGCACGATCAGTAGCTTCCCGGAGATCGACCGCGCCGAATGGACCACGGAGCTTGAAGCCCGCTCCCGGCTCGTGAAGGGCCAACTGCCCATCCTCGACGCGCTGGTCCGGCACCTCCGGAACCGCAGCGCGTGAGGAGGATACTGAAGCCATGCGCAGAACCTTCGCCCACAATGCCGTCGTCGCGCTGCCTTCCGACGGAGACCCCGCGGCGCCGGGCGCCGCGATCACCCTGGCACTGTGCGGCAGCTGGGACCACGAACCGCCCTGTCCGCTGGCACCCCACCACACCGGGGCGCGACGGGTGGGAGCAGTGCTCCGGGTCCGCATACTCTTCGCCGCTGATCCACGCCGGCAGCGCGCCGTCCGTCAGCGCATCGCAAAGGCCCTCGCCACGGGCGCCCTCCGGGACCCCGGCGGCAGGACGGTCCGATGGAAACTGCTGCACACAGCCGCGACCGGCCGTCCCACACCCCGCGAACGGCAGCGCGGCAGGCGCCTGGCAGCGTCACAAAACGGCACAATGACAACATTCAATGACTGATTGACAAGTTTTGTAACACTTCGCGGTGTCCGCTAGCCAAGAGAGCGGAAGATCGTTCATGCTTAGCTATGAACTCAATGTCGAGCCAGTACCGGATCATCGCGGTCTGCACCGGAAACATCTGCCGGTCGCCGATGGCCGAACTCATGCTGGCGGAGGCATTCCGGGCCGACCACCTCACCGGGGCCCTGGTAGATTCCGCCGGCACCACCGCGTATGAGGCCGGCCGGCCCATCGATCCCCGGGCCGCGCGCAAACTCACGGCCCAGCACATCGCTTCGGACCTTCACGTGGCACGCGCATGGCGCCCCGAATGGTTCGCCAGCCGGGAACTGATCCTCGCCCTCGACGTCGACCACTACGGCTGGCTCCGGCAGGGTGCGCCGGACCCGGAATCGCTCGCCAAAATCCGCATGCTTCGCAGCTTCGACCCCGCTGTGGCGGGAAAGGACCCGCTGGAGCAGGGCATCGAGGACCCGTGGTACGGCGGCCATACGGAGTTCGACACCACGTGGAACCTCATCAGGGCCTCGGTTCCGGGGATCGTGGAGCACGTGCGCACCGAGCTGCAGCGGCGGAGCGGGCAACATCATGGCATGCAAGAGCAGCGGGTACGCTCTATTTCATGAGCCCCGCACCCGTCATCATCGCAATCGACGGGCGCTCCGGCTCCGGCAAGACCACCCTGGCCATCGAACTGGCGGCGCGGCTGCGGGAACACCACAAGGTCTCGCTCTTCCACCTTGAGGACATCTACCCCGGCTGGAACGGGCTCGCGGCCGGGATCGAACGCTACGTCACCACTGTGCTTTCGCCCCTGCGGCGCGGCGAGATCGCCGAGTGGGTCAGCTGGGACTGGGAGCGGCACTACGACGGCGAGGCGCGCACCACCCGCCCGGCTGAGATCGTCGTCGTGGAAGGCGTCGGTGCCGGCGCAGCGGCGGCCCGTCCCCTGCTGGATGCCGTGATCTGGGCGGACTCCTCCGACTCCGACCGCAGGGCCAGGGCGCTGGCCCGGGACGGCGACACCTACGAACCGTACTGGGACCAGTGGGCGGCCCAGGAAGCGGAGTGGCTCGCAGCCGACGACGTTCCCGCCCGCGCGGATGTACACGTGCTCAACCGTGCGGACGGCACGGCCCCCGACGACGTCCTGCAGGCCCTTCAGTACCTTCCCGCCGTCGCCCCCGCACTGATGCCCGAGCTCGCCGCGCGACACGGCCTGCGGCTGCGGGCTGAACGGATCGACGCCCAACCCGAGGCTCCGCAGCTGTTTGCGGCGCTCTTCGGCGGGTCATCGAACGCCGTGTGGCTCGACTCCTCGCTGGACCCGGCAGGCCTCGCCCCGGAGGCCGCTGAACGCAGCCGCTTCAGCATCCTGGCCGACGACGGCGGCCGCTTCGGCCAGGCCGTCCGCCACAGCTCCGGACTCACCCGGGTCAGCACGGGCCAGGCCACGGTGAGCACCGAGGTTCCGTTCTTCCGCTGGCTCGACGGCGTCTGGGGACGGCGGGCGCTCCGGGCTCCCGAGGCTTACCCCTGCGAGTTCACCCTCGGCTGGCTCGGATACCTGGGCTATGAGCTCAAGCGCGAAACCGGCGGCAATGACGTGGCCGCCGCCACCCCGGACGCCTGCCTGCTCTTCGCCGGCCGCGCCGTGGTCCTTGACCACGCCGAGGGCACCGCCTGGCTGCTGACCCTGGACACCCCCGACGCCGGGGACTGGCTGGAGGCGGCCCGTGCGGCCGTCGCCGCGGCCGGCTCGGCTGGAAATACAAGGACCAACTCCCCCGCCCCGGTTTACGCTGCGCCGCGCTCCACCCCGCCACACTTCACGGCCCGGGACACGGAGGCCCGCTACAAGGAAAAGGTTGCCGAAGCCCAGCGTGAGATTGCCGAAGGCAACACGTACGAGGTCTGCCTGACCACGGCGCTCACCGCCGCCTCACCCGCGGGGCCGCACGCCTTGGATCCGTGGCAGACCTACCTTGACCTGCGGCGCCGCAACCCGGCCCCGTTCGCCAGCTATCTGCGGTTCGGCGAGCTCGCCGTGGCAAGTACGTCACCGGAACGCTTCCTGCAGATGGCCGCGGACGGCAGGATGCGGGCCGAACCGATCAAGGGCACGCGCGGCCGGGATGCGGACCCGACAACGGATGCCGGCCTGCGGCAGGAACTGGAGTCGTCGGCCAAGGACCGTGCGGAAAACATCATGATCGTGGACCTGCTGCGCAACGACCTCAGCCACTTCGCGGTCCCGGGGTCGGTGTCCGTCGCCCGGCTCTGCGCGATCGAGAGCTACGCCACGGTGCACCAAATGGTGAGCACCATCGACGCCCGGCTGCGGCCAGGGCTGCCGCGGGCCGAGGCGGTGGCCGCCTGCTTCCCCGCGGGCTCGATGACCGGCGCCCCGAAGGTCAGCACCATGGCCATCCTGGACCGGCTGGAGGCCGCGCCCCGGGGCGTCTACTCCGGGGCGATCGGCTACTTCTCCCTGAGCGGGGCCGCCGACCTTTCCGTGGCGATCCGGACCCTGGTGATCAGCGCCCTCGGCGACGGCACTGCGGAACTAAGTCTCGGCGTCGGCGGCGCAGTCACGGCCGACTCGTCGCCGCAGGAGGAATACGAGGAAGTCCGGACCAAAGCGTTCGGCGTCCTCTCGGCGCTCGGCTCTGAGTTTCCGCAGGACTGAGTTTCCGCAGGACTGAATGCCCGCACGGCCGAGTTGCCGCATTGCGGGCGATCCGCCAGGCCGTTCGGCCGTTCGGCCGCCGCCCGGGCCGCCCGGGCCACTGCAGGGCTACTGCAGGGTTGCGGTCAGCCGCGCCACGTTGTCCACGTACTTGAGCTTCATAGGCCGCTTCACCCAGTCCTCCAGCAGCAGTTCGTGGGAGATGCTGCGGTAGGTGTCCTCGACGGCTCGGAGCCGCTGCACGATGTCCTCGCCCAGGAGCATCACGGACACTTCGAGGTTCAGCGAGAAGGAGCGCATGTCCATGTTGCTGGAGCCCAGGACGGCAACCTCGTCGTCGATCGTGAAGTGCTTGGCGTGCAGCACGAACGGCGCCTTGTAGAGGTAGATCCGCACCCCGGCCTCGAGCAGGGCCGAGTAGTACGACTGCTGGGCGTGGTGGACGAGGAACTGGTCTCCCTTTTCCGAGACGAAGAGTTCGACTTCCACGCCGCGCTGCGCCGCCGTCGTCACCGCATAGAGCAGCGAGTCGTCCGGGACGAAGTAGGGGCTGCAGAGCGAGATCTTGTGCTGCGCCGAGTAGATGAGGGTGTTGAAGAGCCGCAGGTTGTTTTCGGTGATGAAGCCGGGGCCACTGGGGACCACCTGTGCCGTGATGTTTCCGGGGTGGGACTCGGGCCGGTGTTCCAGCTGCTCTTCCAGGGATTCGTCGGTTTCGCTGAGCCAGTCGGTCGCGAAGACCACATTCAGGGTGGTGACGATCGGCCCGCGCAGGCACGCCATGAGCTCCACCCACTCGCGGCCCACCTTGCGGTGCTTGGGGTTGTTGTAGGAGGGCTCGATCAGGTTCTGGGATCCGGTGAAGGCGATCTCGCCGTCGATCACCAGGATCTTGCGGTGGTTGCGCAGATCCGGCCGGCGCCACTGTCCCTGCACCGGGCTCAGCGGCAGCATGGGCCGCCAGCGGATCTTACTGGCGTTGAGCCGGGCCTTCAGCTTGCTGTAGCCCTTGATCCGCAGGGTGCCGAGGTGGTCGAACAGGACGCGGACCTCGACGCCGCGCTCCGCCGCCTCCTCCAGCGCGGTGAACAATTCGTCCGTGACGTGGTCGGTGCTCATGATGTAGAACTCGGCATTGACGAAGGATTTGGCGCCGCGGACCGCCGCTGCCATCGCCTTCATGGAGTCGGGGTAGCCGGGCAGCAACTCCACGCTGTTCCCGTCCACCATTGGCAGCGAGCCCAGCGTCTTGTTCAGTTCAGCGG
>JBKPJW010000231.1:0-2069 GCA_046730875.1 Actinomycetota bacterium
CATCCAAAACCACAATAAAGCTTTCCACCCCCCACCATGCGATGAGGAGTCATATCCGGTATTAGACCCAGTTTCCCAGGCTTATCCCAGAGTTAAGGGCAGGTTACTCACGTGTTACTCACCCGTTCGCCACTAATCCCCCAGCAAGCTGGGATCATCGTTCGACTTGCATGTGTTAAGCACGCCGCCAGCGTTCATCCTGAGCCAGGATCAAACTCTCCGTTGAAGTAAAACAGACACAACCTGCGCCCCCGGGAAAACGGGATGCACACGCTGCACAAAATTTGAAACCAGCTGTAAAAACCAGACCACACCACGGGGTGGCGGGCCCGGTCAATTCAACCAATTCAATACAATAAATTGGTATCAACAAACTTGGCACACTATTGAGTTCTCAAACAACAGACACATTCGAATACTTGCCGAAACAATTCATTTCCATGAATTCTTTATTTCGTTTTTCTTCGCTGCGATGTTTATAGCTTATTTCATTCATTTCCACTTTGCAAATTCGGGATTTTCATCCGAATTTCACTTTGTGGAGCGAATCCGCCCAGCAGAATTGAAGCAATTTTCATTCTGTGCGCCTAGCGCATGAAGAATTGCTTCTCATTTGTTGGGGGTTTGTCACCACTCAACGGCGGCGACTCAGAAAACAATACACGCTCCTCCCCGGCCTTGCAAATCGGCCGGGGAGGAGCGTGCAGGGTGCGTTTCCGACCCAGATCAGGACGCGGCGACTTCCACCGTTGCCAGGTTCTTTTTGCCCCGGCGCAGGAGCAAGAAGCGGCCGTGCAGCAACTGGCTGGCGGCAATAACGGCGTCGGGGTCGGAGACCTTGGCATTGTTGACGTAGGCCCCGCCCTCCCCCACTGTGCGGCGTGCGGCGGACTTGCTCTCGGACAGACCGGAGGCGACCAGCAACTCGATGATGCCCAGGGCGCCGGCGTCGACAGTGGCGGACGGCAACTCGGAGGTCGCCGCCTTCAAGGTCGCCTCATCCAGCACGGAGAGATCGCCGTTGCCGAACACCGCGGCCGACGCCGCAATGACCTTCTCAGTGGCGTCCACGCCATGGACCAGCGAGGTCACCTCATATGCCAGTTTCCGCTGGCCCTCGCGGGCGAACGGCCTTTCGGCGACCGCTAGCTCCAGAGCCTCGATCTCGGCCCGGCTCAGGAAGGTGAACACCTTGAGGCGGTCCGCGACGTCGGCGTCGGCCGTGTTAAGCCAGAACTGGTAGAAGGCGTACGGGCTGCACATGGCCGGATCCAGCCAAATCGCGTTGCCTTCGCTCTTGCCAAACTTCGTCCCGTCGGAGTTGGTGATCAGCGGCGTTCCCAGGGCGTGGACGTGCTTGCCCTCAACCTTGCGGATGAGCTCAGTGCCACTGGTGAGGTTGCCCCACTGATCCGAGCCACCGGTCTGCAGCATGCAACCGTAGTCGCGGAACAACTGCAGGTAGTCCATGCCCTGCAGGATCTGGTAGCTGAACTCCGTGTAGCTGATGCCTTCCTCGGAGCTGAGGCGGGACGCGACGGCGTCCTTCCGGAGCATGGTGCCGACACGGTAGTGCTTGCCGATCTCGCGCAGGAAGTCGATGGCGCTTAGGGGCGCCGTCCAGTCGAGGTTGTTGACCATCCGGGCGGCGTTCTCGCCCTCGAAGCTGAGGAAGCGACGGACCTGGGCCTGCAGGTAGCCAACCCACTCGGACACGGTGTCCTTGGTGTTGAGGGTGCGTTCCGCCGTCGGACGCGGATCACCGATCAAGCCCGTGGAACCGCCCACCAGTCCGAGGGGCTTATGGCCGGCCAGCTGGAGCCGGCGCATGAGCAGCAGCTGGACCAGGTTGCCCAGGTGCAGGCTCGGTGCGGTCGGATCGAAGCCGCAGTAATACGTCACAGGCTCGCCGGCGAGCAGCTTTTCGAGCTCCGCCTCATCCGTGGAGACGTGGACAAGGCCGCGCCACTTCAGCTCCTGCCAGATATTGGCAAAGCTGGGGTCGTTCTGCTGGGCATCGAGAATATTTAGCTGGGACACGCAATCTAAGTTATCAGGATCAATAGACC
>JBKPJW010000232.1:0-2981 GCA_046730875.1 Actinomycetota bacterium
GGCGGCTACACCCGCATCACCAAGATCGGCAACCGCAAGGGCGACAACGCTCCCATGGCTGTCATCGAACTGGTTCTCGAGCCGGTTTCCGCGAAGCAGGCCGTTGTAGCCGAGGCTACGTCCGCTGCCAAGCGCGATGCAGACAAGAAGGACGCCGAGAAGGCCGAGGCAGCTCCGGTTGCCGAGACCGAAGAGGCTCCCGAGGCTGAGGTCGCTGAGACTGAAGCTGCAGCTACCGAAGAGGCTCCGGCCGCTGAGGAAGCATCCGCTGAGTCCGAGAAGGACGCGAAGTAATTCGCTAAAACCTTCTTATAGACTTAAGTCTATGAATGAGCTCAAACCCGCTGCCCCCGTCTTGGGGGGCGGCGGGTTTTTGCGTATCCGGATGGATGTGGCGTACGACGGCGGGCCCTTCAGCGGGTGGGCGGTGCAGCCGGGACTGCGCACCGTACAGGGCGTCCTCGAGGAGGCCCTCGAGCTGCTGATCCGCCGCCCCATTCGCGTCACGGTGGCCGGCCGCACCGACGCGGGCGTGCACGCCCGCGGCCAAGTGGTCCACCTGGATCTCAGCGAGGCAGAGTGGCTGGGCCTGAACCGCGGCGCTGAACTGGATCCCGCCGTCGCCCTGCTCCGCCGCATCCGCGGCGCCCTGAGCCGCGGACTGGGGGACCTCAGCGGGGCGATCGAGGTGCACCGGGTGAGCGTGGCCCCCGCAGGCTTCGATGCCCGCTTCTCCGCCCTCTGGCGCCGCTATTCCTACCGGATCGCGGACGGCCCAGCGCTGTGGGACCCGCTAGGACGCGCCTCGACCCTTTGGCACAAGACGCCGCTTGACGTCGGGCTCCTCAACGAGGGCGCCGCGCCGCTGCTCGGGCTGCAGGATTTCCGCTCCTACTGCAAGCCCCGCGAAGGCGCCACGACCATCCGTGAACTGCAGCGCTTCGAATTCGCGCGAGGCAGCGACGGGGTCATTGTCGTGATCGTCCAGGCCGACGCGTTCTGCCACAACATGGTCCGCTCCCTGGTGGGCGCGGCGCTGTACGTGGGGGAGGGCGTGGAGGCCCCGGGCTGGCTTTACGAACGGCTGCTCGCCCGCCAGCGCGACGCCAAGTCCGTGCTGGCCGCTCCGCATCCGCTGGTGCTCGAGGAAGTGGCCTACCCGTCAGACAGCGGTCTGCTGGCCCGGGCCGAACTGACCCGGGCACTGCGGGCGTAAATCCAGGGCTGGAACGCTCCTACGGAAATGCCTGCCGCCAGTAAACCGGCGCGCCTTCCGCGGGGAGATCCAGCGTGAAGGTGCTCCCTGAGCCGAGGCGTGTGTTGCAAGAGATGGAGCCCCCATGGCGCTCCGCAATCGCCTTCGTGATCGACAGCCCGAGCCCGGCCCCCGGGATGGAACCGTCCCGCACCGCCGGGCTTCGGAAGAACCGGGTGAAGACTCGTTCGGCGTCGGCGGCTGTCATCCCCAGTCCGTTATCTTCCACATGCAGCAGCACCCGGTCGCCCTCGGTGCCGGCGGAGACGCGGACGCTGCCGCCGTCCGGGGAGTACTTGATGGCGTTGGAGATGAGGTTATCCAGTGCCTGGCTGATCCGGAGCGGGTCCACGTGAGCCCACAGCGGAGCCGGCACGTCCATCGAGAGCATGACGTGGGAGGCATCTGCGTGGGCATGCGCCGAGGCCAGGCTCGCCTCCACGATCCCCGCCAGATCGGTTCGCCGGGGATTGACATGGACGGCGGAATTGGCGGACATCAGCAGATCTGAGACAAGAGCGAGGAGCCGTTCGGCGTTTCGTTGCGCCACCTCGATGCGGCGGACGGCCTGCGCGGTTAACTGTTCCGAATCGTTGAGGGCCAGATCCAGATTGCCGATGATCGATGTCAAGGGGGTCCGGAACTCGTGGGAGACGGTGGAAACGACGTCGTCCCTGGCAGCCAGGGCGTCGGTCAGGCCGGACACCTCGTCATTGAGCAGTCGCTCGCGGTCGCGGCTGTCCGCGAGGAGGGAGCGGAGTTGGCTTGCAACGCGCTCCTTCAACTGTTGCCGCGCAAATAGCAAGGCAACGGACACGGCCAACGTGATGAAGGGCAGGAGTATGACGGCCGCGTTTCGGTCCGGGCCGGAGCCGCCCTGGAGCAACCACGGCAGGCCGGTCAGCAACGGCCCGAAGAAGCCGATCGAGAGGATGGCGGGACCGGACAATCCTGAGGCGGTGATCCAGATGACCGGAAAGACGGCCAGGATGCCGAGGTCCGGCAAGCCTTCGACGCTGCCACTGCGCATGAGGCAGATGGCGACTAAGTCGAGCATGGGGATTGCGAGCGGTGCGTACGGCCCGAAGCGCTGCCAGGGCAACAGAAGGCAGGCCATGAGCAGTGCCAGGTGGAGCGCCAGGGCTGCCCGGCACGGGCCGCTCTCGAAGAGGCCGGGCCAGCCCAGGGGCGCTGCAAGCATCACCGCCGTCGTCGCCAGCGTGAGGGGCAGTTGGCATAGGGTCACCTGCTCACGCCGCGGAAATCCCGCAAGGTATCCGCCTGGGTTCCGTACCAGTTGCCGTTTACTCAATGAAGCCGCGCCCCTTCCCGCTGCTCCAATTTAACAGCATGCGTCATGTTAACTTGACAAGTTACGAAAATATGTTGCCGCGGCTGTGCCTAAACGGTCATTAGCGCTATAGCGTGGGTATTCTAACAATGCTGGCGCATCTTGAATGCACAGCAGTACGGACGCGGCGCTATGGGGGTGGATGCCGCATCAGACGGGAGGGGGGCCATGACTGACTTGGGAGTCGCCGTCGTTGTGGAAGACGACGAAGATGTACGTAACCTCGTCGAAGCTGTGTTGAGCCAAGCGGGATTTGACGTCCACGGCGCAGCGACAGGGCGCGAGGGGGTGGAGGTGGTACGGAATCAGAAGGCCAGTGTTGTCACCTTGGACGTGGGCCTCCACGATATTGACGGCTTTGAAGTCCTGCGCCGG
>JBKPJW010000233.1:0-4789 GCA_046730875.1 Actinomycetota bacterium
TGCGGGGGCGTTGTAGATCTCTATGAGGCTGAAACCTGGGCCGGCAAGACTGATGGCCGAAGGAGTGAAAGGCACGGGAGCAGCATGCGCCGACTTTTCCAACCGCATCGGAGTTTCGACAGCACTGCCGTACCACGTTCGCCAATGTTCAAACCTTTGTTCGGGAGTAAGCCCCTCCGGCACTGCATATCGTCGCAGATGACCGCTGTTCTCGGAAGCAGATTGAGGCATGCCATCCTCCTTTTGGCCAGCTGAACCTTTCTGGCCGTCCTGGGGGTGGCTCCGACTTCTGTGGAAGCGGTTGCGGTAGTTCATAGGGCTGACCAGAAAGGACCTCAGCTATTAGGTCAATCTTACCTGTGTACGTTTTCGATTCGTGCGTCGGTGGGTTTGGTGCCGGCGCCCCACACGACCGGTATGGGCCACCGTCTTGGCCTGGGCGAGTCTGCCCTTGAATAGGCACGGGCTGAGAGGAACGACGCTATTCGCGTCTCCACACCCTGGTGTGCCTGTCTTCGACAATTTCGTTTGGAGACGTGGTCAAGGAATTGCGGGCTGCATTTGTTCGGCCACGGCGTCACGGAGCAGCTTGGATGTCTGGGCGATGTGTTCCACGTTCTCCAGACTGTCGGTATTTCGGTGTCCGCCGGGAGGCTGCCTGGTCGCGAAATCGTTGACTCGTTGAGGGGCGAGAGCATACTCGATTGCCATGATGCCGGCCCCGACAACTCCTGCTTCAGCGCCCGTCTTGGACTGGGTGACATTGAGGTGCTGCGTGGCAAGGGGGGTGGACCTTGTGTAGACGGTTTCACGGATTCCGGCGATGAGATGTTCCCCCGACTGCGCCAGCGAACCGCCGACGACGATGAGTGAGGGGTTGATGATGCTTACACACATGTTGAGCATCTCGCCGATGTCGCGTCCGGCCTGCCGGACGGCCTGAATGGCGGCCAGGTCGCCGGATCGGACCAGGGATGTGACGTCCGAGGCGGTAGTTGCCTGCAACCCTTTTTCGCGAAGGCTGGCTGCCAGTGCGGGGGCTCCCGCGATCGCTTCAAGGCATGCGGTATTCCCGCAGCGGCACTGGACTCCCGCCCCACGCGAAACGGCTATATGACCGACGTCGCCAGCTGCGCCGTCCGCGCCGCGCTGTAGCGTGCCGCCGCTGATAATGCCGGAGCCAATGCCTGTCGCGACCTTGAGGAAAATCATGTTGTCCTCGCCAGGCCAGCATGTGGCCCGTTCTCCAAGGGCCATGATGTTGACGTCGTTGTCCACCAGCACCGGAACGTCGAACGTCTGCTGTACGTACGCCGGTACGTTAAAGCCGTCCCAGCCGGGCATGATCGGGGGGCTGGTCGGTTTTCCGGTGGAGTGTTCAACGGGACCGGGCAGCCCGATGCCAACAGCGACGATGTCCGTTGCCGGACGCTTGATCGTTTCCAAATGACCCTGCAGCGTCATCGCTAGCCAGCCCAGAACAGTTTCCGGTCCGCACGAAATCTCAATTCGTTCAGTGGTTTCCACGAGAATTCTTCCCGACAGGTCCGTGAGAGCCACGGTCGCGTGTGTGGCGCCGACGTCGGCGGCAGCGGCCAGCCTTGCACCGGGGTTGAAGGCTAGTCGCGCCGAGGGCCGGCCTCCAGTGGAAGCCGCATCCGACACCGGTACAACTAGCCCAAGTTCCAGGAGCGCCTCGAGGCGAGAACTGATGGCAGCTCGCCCCAACCCCGTTATCCCGGCCAGGTCGGCCCTGGTTCGCGGGCGTCCGTCCCGCAGGATCCGCAAAAGTTCGCCGGCACCGTTGTCCATGTCTCTCCGTTTCGGGGGCTCAAGAGTGGTGAATGGGGAGCGTGAGGTCTTAACACATCGCGCTCCCAGGACCCCGAAGGGGACCGCATCTCCACTCAGTGTCGAGGTGCCCACTTGTTCCCGTCCACTCGTCGATGCCCGTAGCATCAAATAGTGCAACTTCGGTGTGCATTCCATCGCCAACGGCGTCAAAAGGTGCAGACTTTTGCTGGCTGACTGACGAAAGCCACGTGGGGCGTGTCACTGTTTCGGCATGGAAAACGACAGAACCACGACAGCCCCCTCCCGGTTACGGGCCGGGTTCGTCGGTGCCGGGTTCATGGCTGAGGTGCACAGCAGAGCCGCCCGTGCCGCAGGGGCGGAAATCGCCGGCATCGCGTCCTCGAACCCTGCCAGTGCCGCCCGCGCCAAAGATCGCCTGGGCGTCGAGCGGGCTTACGCCTCCGCCCAGGACCTCGTCCAGGACGACAAGATCGACGTCATCCACGTCTGCACCCCGAACGCCACCCACGTCGCACTGGCCGAGGCAGCGCTGAAGGCAGGCAAGCACGTTGTCTGCGAGAAGCCTCTGGCTACCAACGTCCAGGATGCCACCCATCTGGTGGAGCTGGCCTCTACGGCCGGGACGGTCGCGACCGTTCCCTTCGTCTACCGGTTCCATCCAATGGTCCGGGAAGCCCGGGAGCGCATCGCGTCAGGGCAGACCGGAAGGATCTCCACGATCCAGGGTTCCTACCTTCAGGACTGGCTGTTGTCCCGGGACGACGATAACTGGCGGGTTGACGCCGGAATCGGCGGGCCTTCCAGGGCGTTTGCCGACATCGGATCCCACCTGTGTGACTTGATCGAATTCGTGACCGGGGACCGGATTTCACGCGTCGGCGCACTGAGCCGCACTCTTTTCACGGGCAGGGCAAACCACAAGAACGTCCAGACCGAGGACCTCGTTTCGGCTGTTTTCGCAACTGAGAACGGAGCCGTCGGAAATCTTCTGGTCAGTCAGGTTGCGCCCGGTCGGAAGAACCGCCTGATGATCGAGGTTTCCGGTTCTGAAAGCACAATCCAGTTCGACCAGGAAGCACCCGAAACGCTGTGGCTGGGCAAACGGACCGGATCCCAGCTTCTTGTCCGCGACCCGGCTGCCTTGTCGCCAGATGCGGCACGGCTGTCTGTTCTGCCGGCAGGGCATCCGCAGGGTTACCAGGATGCGTTCAACGCATTCGTCGCCGATACTTACGCGGCAATCACCGGAGATATCCGCGAGGGCCTGCCCACATTCCGGGACGGACTCAGGGCAGCCATTCTTACCGAGAGCATTCTCGAATCGAGCAACATCGGTCAGTGGATCGACGTCCCAGGCGTGAAACACCTAGAAGGAGTCCAGCAATGAAAATCATCCAGGTAGGCCTCGGCGCATGGGGCGCGTCATGGCTCAACGTAATTCACCAGAGCAAGACGTGGGAACTGTCCGGTGTCGTGGACGTCAATGCAGACGCTGCGCGGGCAGCAGGTGAACAATACGGAATCCCCGCCTACGCAAATATCCAGGAAGCCCTCAACCACAAGGAATCCTTCGACGCTGTCCTGGTCATCGTTCCACCCGAATACCACGCCGCTGTGGCCGTCCCTGCCCTCGAAGCCGGTGTGCACGTGCTGATCGAGAAGCCCCTGGCCCACACGCTCGAGGACGGTATCCGCATCATCACCGCCGCCGAGAAATCCGGCAAGCAGGCGATGGTGTCCCAGAACTACCGCTTCAAGCGTGCGGCACGGACCGTTCAGCGCCTCATCCGCGAAGGGGTCATCGGTGATCTGGAGCAGGTGTTCATCGACTACAAGAAGAACCCGCCGTTCGAGGGATTCCGGCTCGAAATGGATGAGCCCCTCATCGTCGATGCGATGATCCACCACTTGGACCAGCTTCGCGGGATCGTCGGCGTAGAACCAACCGCGGTCCGTGCACGGTCATGGAACACGGCAACCTCCCGGTTCAAGGGCAACTCCTCCGCCGTCGTGCAGTTCGACTGTGACAACGGTGCGAGGGTCGTTTACACCGGCTCATGGAGCTCCTACGGCCCGCAGACCAGCTGGGACGGTGACTGGGAAATCCAGGGCAGCAAAGGCGCCATCACCTGGAAGAACAACGAGGTCACGATCGACTTCGCGTCGCTGTTTGACACGGTGTTCCTTGCCGGTGCGGTGGAACGCTCCGGCGTCATGCACGTCGACCTGGATCCGTTGCCGGTCGAGGAACGTCTGGGAACACTGGCTGCGTTCCGCGAAGCCATCGAAACCGGCCAGAAGGCCGAAACGGACGTCACGGACAACATTCAGAGCCTGCAGCTGGTCATGGCCACCGCCGACTCCGCCCGCCAGGACGGGGCACCGATTCCTTTGAAGACCAACGCCGAACTCTTCGGCAGCAACTAGCACTTCCGACCCGAGGAAGTGTCGAAATGACTGGAGAAACAACCATGCAGCCACAATCAACCACCGGCGCAGCCGGCACGGTTAACAGGAAGGCTGGCCCCGGCAAGTCCGGGGACGAAACCCGATCAAAGCTTTCCGGCGTCGGCAGCTTCATCGGCGCGCAGGGCCTGCTCGTCGTTGTCCTGCTCTTCGGTGTACTGCTGACCTTCCTCAGCCCGGTGTTTCTGACACCGGTGAACCTGGTCAACCTGCTCTATCAGTGCACAATCCTGGGCGTATTCGCCATCGGCATGACCTTCGTAATCCTGACAGGGGGCATCGACGTTTCAGTAGGTTCCACCGCGGCCTTGGCCTCCGTGCTGTCCATGGGCGTCATCGTGAAAATGAACATGCCCGCCGAAGTCGGCCTCCTTACCGGTCTGGTCGTTGGTGGGGTAGTGGGGGCCCTGAACGGGCTGATGGTCACGAAACTGGGCATATCCCCGCTGATCGCCACGCTCGCCACCTTGTCGGCCGGATCCGGCATCGCCTTCGCCTACACCGATGG
>JBKPJW010000234.1:0-4721 GCA_046730875.1 Actinomycetota bacterium
TTCACGGCCTGGTCGGGTTTGACTGAACGATAGCCGCCAGCCGCAGTCACCGTCCATTTGGCGCCCGCCCGACGGCGGCAATGCGCGGCCGCCGTCGTCTAACCGCCGGCCGTTTGTCCAAGCCGCAGCTGTTGTCGGAGAGTCCGCGGCTCGGCCGTGGAGCAAGGAAACCTCAAGGTGACTCGGCAAAAGTGGAAACCATGGCTGGCTGGGGCATGCTTCGTCGTCGCCCGAACCCGGCATCGCCGGAAGCGAGGGCATTGCCTTCCTCAACGACGGCCTCTGATGCCCGGCTGTGGCCAGGGTCGTGGCGGCGGGCCGCCCCCGCGGCCGAAGGCTCTACGACGCGGACCAGGAGGCGGCGGTTTCGCCGGCTCTTGATCTGCCTGGTCGTTTCCGCCCTGATGGTCGCGGACGTAGTGCCTGCGCAGACTGCACGGACCATCACCACTCTTCACGTGTTTCTCGCCGTCGGGCAGTCGAACATGTCCGGACGGGGCCTTCCCATTGGCGGCGCGGAAGATGCGCCGGATAAGCGCATCTTCCAGTACGGGGCGACGAAGCGAACATTCCGCCCTGCTTCGGTCCCGCTGGACATGCACGACACGGCCAGTGGCCTTTCCCCCGCGACGACGATGGCCCGGGAGTATCTAAAGACCCAGCCCGCCGACGTCGGCGTTCTCATCATCCCCGCGGCACACGGCGACACCGGATTCACCAGCGCGCCGGAGACTCTGACCTGGTCCGTCGGCGCGGCGTCGGCCCCGGCGTACGACCTGCCGGCGCTCGCGGTCAAGCAGACTTTGAGCGGCATCGCGGCGGCGAAAGCGGCCGGCTACGCGGTGGTCCTGAAGGGGATCCTCTGGCACCAGGGCGAGAACAACTCCTCCACCCCCAGCTCCATCTACAGCGCGAAGCTGGATCAGCTCATTGCGTTCTTCCGCGACCGGCTGTCCAAGCCGAAACTTCCATTTGTCGTCGGACGCATGTCGCCGGAAGGTATTGCAGCCACGCCGGGCAGGGGCAATGTGGACCTGAGCGGCTACCAAACGCCAGGCCGCGTCCCCTATACCGGCTTCGCACCCTCGCTGGGCTGCGGCTTGAATCCAGGAGATACCACCCACTTCTCCCGCGTCGGCGTCGAATATCTGGGCAAGTCCTATCTTTCCGGGTATTGGCAGGCAACCGTAAACAGTCAAGCGTTCGGAGTCTCCGCTCCGAACCTCTCCCTGCCGAACTGTGCGGGCAGGGCCGTTGCCATGGATCCGACGCGAATCCTGGACACCAGGCTGTGGCCGGGGCGGGTTGGCGCGGGCAAGTCAATATCCTTCCGCGCCGCCGGCGTCAAGGGCGTGCCGGCTGGCGTGTCCGCGGTGGTGGTCAACCTGACGGTGACCTCGGCGACGTCGCACGGCGTCATCACCGCCTATGCCTCCGGGACACGCAAGCCCGGCACGTCGAACCTGAACTATGTGGCAGGGGAGACCGTGTCCAACCTGGCCACGGTGCCAGTCGGCGCGGACGGCCGGCTGACAATCACCAATACCTCGTCCGGGTCCGCGCACCTGGTCGTAGGGGTCTCCGCCTATTTCCAGGCCGGCAAGCCGTCGGCCCCCGGGACGTTCAGTTCCGTGGCGCCTACCCGGCTGCTGGACACGCGAAAATCCTCCGGACCGGTCTCGGGCGGACGATCGGTGTCCTTCAAGGTCGGCGGCAGACTGGGAATCCCGACCAATGCCTCGGCCGTGGTCCTGAACCTCACGGCAACAGAGGCCGAGAGCTACGGCTTCCTGACGGCGTACGCTGCGGGATCCAAGAAGCCGAACGCTTCCAGCCTGAACTACACAGCGGGGGAGACCGTGCCCAACCTCGTCGTGGTACCCGTCGGATCAGACGGAAAAGTGACGGTGTCGAACACGTCCCCCGGGACCGCGCAGATCCTTGCGGACGTTGCCGGGTACTACCTGCCCGGCAAACCCACCCAGGCCGGAGCCCTGGGCGCACTGAGACCCACGCGGTTCCTGGACACCCGAGACTCCTCCGGGCCCGTCGAGTCGGGCGAGTCGGTCACCGTCAACGTGCGCGGCGTCAAGGGAATCCCGGCCAACGCTGCCGCTGTGGTGGTCAACGTGACAGCCACCGAGGCCAAGTCCCGAGGGTCCCTCACTGCATTCGCTTCAGGGTCGCCCAGCCCGAACGTCTCGAGCCTCTTCTACCAGCGGAATCAGACCATCGCCAACCTCGCCGTGGTCCCGGTCGGGCCGGACGGCAACGTCAAGATCACGAATACGTCGAGCCGGACGGTGCAGATCGTCGCCGACGTCGCAGGCTACTTCCGCGGGTAGGGGTTCTTAGGTTTTTGTCCTTCCTGTCCTCCTTAGTCTTCTTGCCGCTTGGGGAAGCCGCGGGGTGGCTGGGCTCCCGGGTTCCAGGCTCCCGGGTTCCAGCGGTTCCAGGGTGGGGTGGCGTGGGCTTGAAGGCTGTGGCGGGGTGCGTTCCTGTGGTCCGGAAGGCTGGCTGGGTGGCTTCTGCGTGGGGCGGAAGGCTGGGAGGGCTTCTGCATGTGGCGGAAGGCTGGGAGGGCTTCTGCGTGCGGCGGAAGGCTGGCTGGGAGACTGGACTCAAGGGACATGCCCAGTCCTCGTGCCGGCGCGCGGACATGATGGCATCCTGCCCGTCCGTCGTCGCGAGCAGTGGACATGTCCCTTCTGAACACCGGACATGTGCTGAGCTTGGCGCCTGCGCTGGTCGTGTTCCCTTTTGCGGCCTTGGACTGGACATGTCCCCCTGGCGGCAGTGGACATGTTCCATACCCGGTGGGACCGCTGGATATGTCCGGTCCTTGACGGGACGCCAGGACATGTCCCTGCCGGGCAGCCGGTTCGCGGGCTGAATGTGCCCTACAGCGACCGGGTTTCCTGATTAGAACCAGGACTTGGCCCGACCAGGGGCCTGACTGGAACCCGAGTTGGCCGACGGGGTTTCCGGATCCGAACCCGAGTTGGCGCGACCGGGATCCGGCCGGAAGCCCCATTTGGCCCGACCGCGAAAGGGGTTCCGGGCTAGAACCCCAGTTGGGCAGCCACCTGCAGCAGCAGCGCCTCGGAACCCGTCGGACCGATCAGCTGAATGCCCATCGGTAGGCCGGACCCCGGGGCGCCCCCGGTCCAGTGCACCGGGATGCTGATTGCTGGCAGCCCGCAGACGTTCACCATGGACGACCACGGCGCGTATTCGCATTGTTTGCGGTAGTCACCGTCGGCGTCGCCGGGCCATTCCGCTGCAGGCCAGTACCCGCCGCCGTGCGCCGCGCCCGTGAACCAGCCCACCGGGCGGGGTGTCTGGGCCAGGGCCGGCGTCATCACGAGGTCCCACTGGCCATACTGGGTCACCGTGTCCCGCTGGAACTGGCGGAGGAAGCCCAGGGATTCATTGAGTTTGGCCGCACTGCGCTGCTGCGCACGGCGCCGGAACGTCCTGGTGAGCGGGGTCAGGAGCGCCTCCCGCTGGGGGGCGATTCGCGCACTGCCGACGCCGGCGGTCCAGGCCGTGGTGAAGGCGTTCGGGTAGCGGTTGTCATAGCGAATTTCGGCCTCCGAGGTCTCGTGGCCGGCCGCTTCCAGGCGGGAGACGCCGTCGGCCAGCGCGTCGAGCGCCTCACTCTCCGGGGTGAACGGAAATATCGACTGCCACGGGCTGTCCAGGCTCACGCCGATTCGCAGCCGGCGCGGCTCCCTTGCGGTCAGTTCGAGGTAGCTGGCATCAGCCGGGCCCGCCGCAGCCTGCCCATCCGGGTTCTGCTGGCCAGCAGCGTGCGGGCCTGGCACCAAGGCATCGAGCAGCAGGGCAGCATCGGCGGCGGAGCGGGCGAGTGGTCCGGCAACCACGAGCTCGGCGGGATCGCCGGAGCTTTCCCCGGCCGGTATGAGTCCACGTCCGGGCTTCAGCCCGACAAGTCCGCAGGCAGCCGCCGGAATCCGGACGGAGCCGCCGCCGTCGGACCCGGGCGCGAAGGGCACCAGCCCCGCGGCCACAGCGGCAGCGCTGCCGCCCGAGGAGCCGCCCGACCCGCGGCTCAGCGCATGAGGATTGCGCGACGGCGGCGCCACCAGGTTTTCGCTGTAGGCCGTCAGGCCGAACTCCGGGACCTGCGTCTTGCCCAGCGATATCACTCCGGCAGCCTTGAGTACGACGGGGAGGGCGCCGTCGACCAGAGCCGGCTTGTGCTCCAGCGCGGCGCTTCCGTGCGTGGTGACGACTCCGGCCACATCTGTCAGGTCCTTGAACGCCACCGGCATGCCATGCAGCGGGGGCAAGGCGTCGTCGTTCCGGCCCCGAAGGGCGTGGAGCTGGTCCGCCGCCGCCGCATCCTTCTGCGCCTGTTCGGCAGTGACGGTGATGAACGCCCCGAGGTGCGGGTTTTGGGCTTCGACGCGGTCCAGGAAATGATCGGTGACCTGCCTGGCGGAGAGCTCGCCCGAACGTAGAGCATCCCGGAGCAGGACCGCGGAGAGCTCGTGGATTTCAGCCAAGGAGGCGGGACTCCCGGGCTTCCCGGAGCCGTGCGGCTCCCGTCCGCGGGGGACATGCCCATTCCTGGGACCGGCGGGAGGACACAATGCCATCATGCCCAGCGCTCGCGGCCAAGGGAGGGCATGTCCCGGGGCGGGAGCCGCGGACGGGCTGCTCGGCTGGGTGTTTAGCAGGCATGAGGTCTCCTT
>JBKPJW010000235.1:0-10894 GCA_046730875.1 Actinomycetota bacterium
GGGAAAATGCGTTCATCGAGAAGCACGGCTATACGGAGTACGGCACGTGGCACCTGGGAGTGGACCCCGAGAAGACACCCGAGACCAAGGGACGCTACAGCTTTCCCTTTGGAGATTTCCGGCGGCTGCATCGCTGCGCGATTCTTGCCATCGAGAGCCGCGCCGCCCAAAACAACTATGACGACATCGCCAAAGCAGCGAAGTCCCTCCTCGAGGAGCTCGACAAGGACTAAGCCCGGCCACCGTCTCGACCCGGGTCAGCCTCGGGACGTCTTCACTGCACGTTCGTGTCCCGATGCAGGTCCGTATCGAGGGCGTGAGCGCTGGCCAGCCGGGCCAACAGACTCCCCAGCTGCGCGCACTCTTCGCTGCTGAGCGGGGCAAGGAGCTCCGCCTCATGCTGTTCGGCAATCCCGCGCAGTGATCCCAGCACCTTAGCCCCCTTGGCCGTGAGGCGCAGCTCGTAGTTCCGCCGGTCGGCGCGGCTGCGTACCCGGGTGACCAGGCCACGCGTCTCCAGCGAGTCGATGAGTGGAACAACACGGCTCGGCACCGCGCCCAATCGATCGGCGAGGGACCGCTGGCTCAGCCCGGGGTCGCGGCCCAGTAACCGGAGTACGCCGGCGTCGCTCGGGGTCAGCTCGAGTTCACGCGTGCGCTCAGCAAAGCGTGCCGATGCCAGTGCCCCGAGCTGAGACAGCAGGAAAGCCGTACGCTGCGGCCGTGACGGTCCCGGTGAGTCCATGCCCCAACATTACGCTATTGACAGAATCATTCACTAGATGAATCATTCTAATTGTGATGTAACGAGTGGTGTGATGTAACCAGTGGAAAGAAGGAAGCGATCATGACTGACTTATCCCCCCACCGCACCTCCGAAGCAACGCGATCCGGTGGCCCGAACCCTGGCATCCTGGCGGCCGTAAGTCTGGGACTCACCGCCGCCGGCCTGCTCAGCAGCACGATCCTCACCGGCGGCCAGAGCTTCGTCTCGCCGTTCTCTCCGGCCGAACAGGTCACGGCATATTTTCACGAGAACCCCGACGCCGTGCGGCTCGCCAGCCTGCTCCAATTCGGTTCCGCGGTGCCGCTGGGTATCTTCGCCGCCACCGTCTACGCCCGGCAGCTCCGGCTAGGCGTGCGCGTCCCCGGTCCCGCCATCGGTTTCTTTGGCGGAATCTCCGCCTCCGTTTTCCTCATGTCCTCCGCCGCGGTGGTGTGGGTCCTCAGCCGCCCGGAAATCACCACCGACCCGACGCTGACCCATGCACTGTCGTTTCTCGCGTTCTTCACCGGCGGCGTCGCCTATGTGGTCGGACTGGGGCTTCTCATCGCCGGAATCGCCGTCCCTGCCCTCATCCTGCGCTTCGTGCCGCGCTGGCTGGCCTGGACCGGCCTCGTGATCGCCGCCTTGGCCGAGCTGAGCTTCCTCTCCATGGTTCTCGAACCGCTCCAGTTCCTGCTGCCCATCGGGCGCTTCGGCGGGCTGCTCTGGCTCGTTGCGGTCGGTTTCCTTTTGCCCCGGACCCGGGCCGCCGCGAACCGACGGGAACCCTGACCTCCACCCAAAAATTGCCTGCGCCTGCATGAGCCACGGCCTGGACACAGATGGACGGCCTGCGCCACCAACTGGTCGCATGCCTCAAGGCCCCGCACAGCGGTGAAGGGTCGCGACGGGATCTACACTGTCCGGATGGAGGCCACGGTTAGCGGAGTTCCCGTACATTACGCCGAGTACGGCAGCGGCACGCCGGTTCTCGCCCTGCACGGCGCTGGTGTGGATCATCGCGAGATCGCCGGCGCCCTTGAACCGATACTCGGCAGCGTTCCCGGCTTCCGGCGCCTGTATCCGGACCTGCCGGGGATGGGCCGGACCCCGGCGCCCGAGACGATCACGAGCAACGATGACGTCCTGGACATTCTGCTTGGCCTCATCGACAGCACCATTGGAGATGAGCCGTTGCTTGTCATGGGTCAGTCGTACGGTGGGTACTTGGCCCGTGCGGTTGCAAACCGGAGACCCGAGCGAGTCATCGGGCTGGCGTTGATCTGCCCGGTTGGCGCGCATACCCGCAACGTGCCCCGGCACGATGTACTTGTTTCCACGGCCGAACTGACCGGCCGCCTGGACCCGGAGCTCGAGGCTTCTTACCGTGGCTATTTCGTAGTGCAGACGGCTGAAACGCTGAGCCGGTTCCAGGAGTTTGTGGCTCCCGCCCTGCCGCTCGTTGACGAGTCGAGCCTGATGCGAATCTTTTCGCACTGGGAGCTTCAGGATCGCCCGGAAGCTGCGAAACCCTATCCTCATCCAGTGCTAATTCTGGCAGGGCGGCAGGATGCCACAGCGGGGTACACAAGCCCGTGGGAGCTGGTCGAGCACTATCCTCGCTCCTCCTTCACTGTCCTCGATCGCGCCGGCCACGCTCTGCTGCACGAACAACCCGCCCTCACTCGCGCCCTGGTGCTCGAGTGGCTCACGCGCGTGCGCGACAACATGATGTAGTCAGCCGTCAGGGTGGATATCGCGCGCTACCTGCGCAGGCGTGGGGAGTAGATTGTGGCAATGGAACGGAGTAGGACGGGTCGCCGTGATTTGCTCGTCGACCGCCTCTTGGGCGTCGCCGAGTTCAGCCACGCGCACTGGTTTTTCGGCAATCTCTATGAGGTCCTCGTCAAGGTTCCGCACCGGGTCGCCGCCGCGGAAGCAAGCCGCGCACTCCCCCGGACTCCGTTCGGGGCGGGAAGTCCCGGCCGCTACTACGCCCCGATCGCACCAGTCAGCGTCCCGGCCGCCTTAGCCGCCCTCGTGGCAGGCTGGAACCGTCCGGACAGCAGGGTCTGGCTGGTCATCGCAGCGGCCGCCTCGACGACGGGCGCGGCCGCGACCGCCTATCTGCTTCGGTCCGTCAACCCCGATCTGTTCTTCGGCGCACAACCCCTGAGCGAAGTGCGCCGCCTCCCCCTGTTGAAGCGGTGGTACAGGGTCCATGCCATCAGGCTCACAGCCGGCGCCATTGCGCTCGGCGCCATCCGCCAGGCACGGATCATACGACTCAGAAACCACACCTAGGGCTGGCACACGGGAACAGTCCTAGTTGGCTCAGGCTGATGCTCGCGCTCGAACCGGCTCACCAGCTTTTCCCCGTTCCCTCAACGCCGCGAGGTTTCTACGATGGAAGGACCAGCTCTCAACGGCGATGGCTGGATGACGGGACGGACGTGATTGACATGGCGGGCAAGGCGCCACGGGAAGGCATCAACGAGGCTGGCCTCAAGGTGGCCAAGCCGAAAACCAGTTCGGCGGGCGTGCCCGCGGTGGTCCATGCCCTGACGATCGCCCGGGAGCAAATGGGCCCCGTCCGCGCCGCTAGGGCACTGCTCGCCGTCAACCAGGTAGGGGGCTTCGACTGCCCGGGCTGCGCCTTCCCGGAACCGGGCAAGCGGAGCCACGCGGGAGTTCTGTGAAAACGGTGCCAAGGCGGTAGCCGAGGAGGCGACGCGGCGGCGGGTGGCGCCGTCGTTCTTCGCCGAGCATTCCGTCGCGGAGCTCCGGCAGAAAGATGATTTCTGGCTGGGCCAGCAGGGCCGCCTCACCCATCCCATGCTGCTCGACGACGGCGGAACCCACTACCGCCCGGTCAGCTGGGATGAAGCCTTCGGCGTTATCGAGGAGGAGCTGCGCGGACTGGAGAGCCCGGACGAGGCCATCTTCTACACCTCAGGCCGGACCTCCAACGAGGCAGCGTTTGCCTACCAGTTGCTGGTCCGCGGCCTGGGCACCAACAACCTGCCGGACTGTTCCAACATGTGCCACGAGTCCAGCGGCTATGCGCTGACGGCAACGATCGGCATCGGCAAGGGCTCGGTCAGCCTGGAGGACCTCTACCGCGCCGAGCTGATCCTGATCGCCGGACAGAACCCGGGCGGCAACCATCCGCGCATGCTCACCGCCCTGGAGAAGGCCAAGCAGAACGGCGCCAGCATCGTGGCCATCAACCCGCTGCCCGAAGCCGGCTGGCAGGAGTTCCACAACCCGCAGACCCTGCACGGACTGGCCGGCAGCGGCACCCAACTGGCCGATGACTACCTGCCCATCCGCATCGGCGGAGACCAGGCGCTCTTCCAGGCGCTCGGCAAACTGCTGCTCGAGGCAGAGGAGACAGCACCCGGAACCGTCTTTGACCGGGACTTCCTCGACGCCCGCACCACCGGCCTGGACGCCTACCTGGATCACGTGCGGGCCCTGGACTGGGCGGAGGTATTTGCCGCCACCGGACTGAACCAGGCCCAGATCCGCGCTCTCGCCGCCCGGCTGCTGGCGTCCCGGGCCACGATCGTCACCTGGGCGATGGGCCTGACCCAGCACAAACACGCAGTGGCCACGTTGAGGGACATCGTCAACCTGCTGCTCCTGCAGGGCAACATCGGCCGCCCCGGCGCGGGAGTCTGCCCGGTGCGCGGCCATTCGAACGTGCAGGGCGACCGCACCATGGGAATCTTCGAACGGATGCCGGAATGGTTCCACGACGCCGTGGACGCGGAATTCGCCTTCACGTCCCCGAGAGCGGCGGGCTTCGACACCGTCGGGGCCATCCGGGCGATGCGGGACGGCGCCGCGAAAGTCTTCATGTGCATGGGCGGCAACTTTGTCCGGGCAACGCCGGACACCCGCGTCACCGAGGCGGCCATCGCCAAGACTCGGCTGACGGTGCAAGTCTCCACGAAGCTCAACAGGTCCCACGCCATCACCGGCCGGCGAGCCCTGATCCTGCCCACGCTGGGGCGCACCGACCGGGACTCTCAGGCCAGCGGGGACCAGCGCGTCACGGTGGAGGACTCCATGAGCATGGTCCACGCCTCCCGCGGCCGGCTGGAACCGCCGGACGGGGACCTGCTCTCCGAGGTGGCCATCGTCTGCCGGCTCGCCCGGCGGATGTTCGACGGCGGCCGCTCACCTTTCGGGGCACCCGCGCCGCAGGCAGACTGGGCGGCGATGGAAAACGACTATTCCGTGATCCGGCGGCACATCGAGCACGTCATCCCCGGCTTCGACAACTACGAGGCAAGGAGCGACCAGCCCGGCGGTTTCGTTTTGCCGCACCCGCCGCGGGACAGCCGAAGCTTCAGGACCGCCTCGGGCAAAGCAGTGTTCACCGCGAATGAGCTGGAATATCCGAAGGTCCCGCCGGGCCGACTGCTGCTGCAGACCATCCGCACCCACGACCAGTTCAACACCACCATCTACGGCAAGGACGACCGGTACCGCGGCATCTATCACGGGCGCCGCGTGGTTATGGTGAACCCGCAGGATCTGACGGCGATCGGCCTGCGCAATGGCGCCATGGTGAACCTGGTTTCGGAATTCCGTGACGGCGTCGAGCGGCGCGCGGAGAACTTCCGTGCTGTGGCCTACCCGACGCCGGCGGGCTGTGCGGCCGCCTACTATCCGGAGACGAACGTTCTGGTGCCCCTGGATTCAGTGGCGGATCTGAGCGGGACGCCGACGTCGAAGTCGGTGATCGTGCGGCTGGAAGCGGTCTCCTGACGGCGCAGCGCCCGGCCTGCCGTACCGGCCCGGGAAGGGCCTAAATCCCCTGACCGTGCCCGGGGGCGCGGTCTAGTCTGGCATTCCTGTACGGGCCTGTAAGGGTGATGAGAGAGGAACCGGTTCATGGCCGCCTATGAGTACCGCTGCCCCGATGGTTCGCTCTTCGAAGCATCCCACCCCATCGGGGAAGCCCCGGAGACCCTGCCCTGCCCCTCGTGCGGGGAACCATCCCGGCGGGTGTTCAGCGCACCGCACCTTTCCAGGGCGGGATCGCCTGCCTTCCGGCTCATCGACTCCACTCATCGCAGCGCGGCCGAACCCGAGATCGTCAATTCCCGGATTCCGGGCGGCCCCCGGCAGGTCCAGCCATATTCCTCCAACCCGCTGCATCAGAAACTGCCGCGGCCGTAACAGCACCGAAGCGGCGTCAGTCAAAGGAGATGACATGCCAGCAAAGATATTTTCCCTGGACTCCACCAGGAAGTTCGAGGATCAGGAAAAGATCGGGCACAACCGGTGGCACCCCGACATCCCGCCCGTCGCGACGGTCAAGCCCGGGGATTCCTTCCGCGTGGACTGCCGGGAATGGTTCGACGGAGCGATCGTGAACGACGACTCCGCCGACGACATCCTTAACGCCCCGCTCCTGACCGTTCACAAGCTCAGCGGTCCGTTCGCCGTCGAGGGCGCCAGGCCCGGCGACCTGCTGGTGGTCGATATCCTCGACGTCGGACCCATCCCCCAGGAAGACTCGGGCCCCCTTGCCGGACAGGGCTGGGGGTACACCGGCATCTTCGCCACCAGCAACGGCGGCGGCTTCCTCACCGAACAGTTTCCCGACGCCTACAAAGCCATCTGGGACTTCACCGGACAAATCGCCACGTCCAGGCACGTGCCGGGTGTGTCCTTCACCGGGCTGATCCATCCCGGGCTGATGGGAACCGCTCCCTCGGCCCAGCTGCTGGCGAAATGGAACAAGCGCGAAGGCGACCTGATCGCCACGAACCCGAACAGGGTCCCGCCCCTGGCGCTGCCACCCGAGGCCGAACATGCGGTTTTGGGGCACCTGGCGCGGTCGGAATTCGACAGGGTGGCAGCAGAGGCTGCGAGGACCGCCCCGCCCCGGGAAAACGGCGGAAACCAGGACATCAAAAACATGTCCAAGGGCACCCGCATTTTCTACCCCGTGTTCGTCGACGGAGCCAACCTCTCCATGGGCGATCTGCACTTCTCGCAGGGTGACGGTGAGATCACGTTCTGCGGGGCGATTGAGATGGGCGGTTTCCTGGACCTCAGGGTGGAGCTCATCAAGGGCGGCATGGAGACCTACGGGGTAAACGAAAATGCGATCTTCATGCCGGGCAACGTCGACCCGCAGTTCAGTCAATGGCTGGCCTTCTCCGGCACCTCGGTGACCCTGGATGGTGAGCAGCGCTACCTCGACTCGCACCTTTCCTATCAGCGGGCGTGCCTCCACGCGATCGACTACCTGAGCAAATTCGGTTACAGCAAGGAGCAGGCATACGTAATCCTGGGTGCCGTACCCATCGAAGGGCGGCTCTCCGGCGTGGTGGACATCCCCAATTCCTGTTCCACGGTCTACATTCCCACCGCCGTCTTTGATTTCGATGTACGACCCTCGGCTGCCGGCCCCCAAAAAATCGACCCCGGCATTGGGGTGCCCAAGGCAAGCAACCGATAAGCCGGCGTATTGGGCTGCGCTAGTCCGCGTTGCCTGCCCTGCCCGGCAGTCCGACGTCGACCGGGAAGGTCATAAACGCCGGCGTCTCGTACGGATGCGCGGACAGTGCGGCCCCGACGACGGCGTCGCGTCGGGAGTGCGGGAAAATCGCCTCGATCCGGGTTTCGGGCACCTCCTCGGGGGTATTGATGGCGCCCACGGCCGGTTTCGCACCGGGCAGCGGGGTGAAGCGGCCCGTGCCTTCCAGGCTGAACGAGCAGTGCGAGTAGTTGCCCAGCCGGCCTGCTCCGGCGTCGCCGATCGCCTGCCGGACAGCGTGTGCGGAATCGGTGGGAACGTATATGACCAGGCAATCAACGGGTTCCATGGCAGACAGTCTGCCACGGTCCCCGGATGAGAATCGCGGCCAGGCCAGTCCAGCCGCGCACCCGGTCTCACCTTGGCCGAGCGGCGCGTCGAAAGGTATAGTAAGCATACTGAGCATTCGTTTCCTCGCCGCCAATGAAACCCGTCCGGTTCGTTCCGTCCGGGGGCCACCGAGCACACACCTACTCACTCAAGGAGGCACGATGGTCACGAAACTGATCCGCGGAGGGCTGGGCCTGTTCCTCCTGGCGGGTGCCCTTTCGGTCGGTACACCGGCCTTCGCGGATGCCGGCACCGGCACGCCCGCACCTGCGCCGGCCGCCGTCGCATCCTCGGGCTTTCCTTCCCATGACTTCGCGTCCGCCCTTTCCGCGCCGGCCGTTTCCGCGCCGGCCCTACCCGCGTCCTCGCCGTCGCCGTCGCCCAGCGGCCCGGTCGATCCCGGGACCGGCGAAACCAAGGAAGCGAAGGAGACCCGGGTGGATTATGCCCCTTACGTCATTGGCGCTGTTGTTCTGATCGTGCTTGTGGCCAGCTTCCTCTTCTGGCGCAGGCGCAGGATCTCGCATCCTTCGAAGCCCGACTGAGCTGCACCGACTGAGCTGCGCCGCCAGATCTGGGCCGCCAGATCTGGGGCGGAGGTGAAGAAACCAGGGGAGAAAGGGCCGGAGATGATCGCGGTACTGCTGATTGACATGCAAAACGCCTTTTTTGAAGAACCCAACCTGCGCGGCCGCCGCGAAGAGCTGACGGCCGCGTGCAATGCGCTGATCTCCGCGGCCGCGGAAGGGACAGCCAAGGCCCTTCTGGTGCGGACGGAGCACGAGCGGGATAAGTCAACCTGGACGCTGAGTATGCTCGACGACGACCAGGGCTTCATCTTTCGCAGTACGGAGCAGGCGGACTTCGTTCCCGGGCTGCTGACCGACGGCCTGCCACAGCTGGTGAAGACCCGTGACAGCGCATTCTTCGGCACCGACCTGATGCTGCGGCTGCGAAATTGGGGTGTCAGGACGGTTGTCCTTGCGGGGGTATCGACCCATAACTGCATCGCGCAGACTGGTGCCGACGCCTTTGCCCACAATCTCCGCGTGATCTACGCATCGGAAGGCACCGGCTCCGAAGACCCGGAAGCGGCCGATGCGACGCAGGCCATCCTGAGCAGGGAGTACCGCCAACGCATCCTTCCCGTACCGGAAATCACGGAGCTCCTCAGGAGTCCGTCCTCCGCCGTGCCTATGCACTGACCCGGGCGGTCATCGCGCATGGTGCCTGACGGAGCTCAGTACCTTTCTCCACGCTCCTTCGAAGTCGGCGGGTGTGAAGCCAACCGCTTCGTTCACCGCCAGCATCAGGCGCTTCTCCTCGGCGTTGAAGGTCTAAGTGAGCTCCGCCCTCGCCCAGCACACCGTGGTGAGGGCATCTCTTCCGACGCCAGTACTACCGGGCGCGACGGACATGGGGTTAGGCGCCTTCGAGGAACCGTGCAAGGGTCGCAGTCCACTGCCTTCGGGCCTCTTCATTGGATTCGGGTGTCGGCAGCCCCGTCTGGGTCGCCACAATAGACGCCGTGCCGTTTGGCTTCGGCTCACTGGTGACGATGACGGATGAGCGGTCTTGGGCTTAGGCACGCCAGGTGAGGCGCCTGTCCGTCCCGCTGATCCGCAAGGCGCCAGCGCCTATGATGCCCTGCAGCATCGTGTCGTCGGCGGCGAAGTGCTTCCACTTCTCCATGAGGTCTTCCATGCCGAGCGTTGTCGATTTGCTGACGCTCGTTTGGAACGTCCCGTCTCCTCGTTGACCAGGGACCCGACGGCCGATGTATTGCTCATAGGCCACAGTCACCGCCTGGGCCCACCAGCCATCCGATTCGATCCTGCCGTGGAGCTCCTCATAGACCTTGAGCGCGATCTGCTGATGGTCGAGGTTCCTGGCGCCATGGGCGTCCATAAAGCGGAGCCATTCGTCCCAGGTCCGCCGGGTGGCTCGCTCGACCGGCCCGATCCGGGGGTTCGTCGTCGTCATGATTGATTCTTGCGCGCTTCGGGGGTGAAATGCGACAAGCCGAGGGCAATTGCCGCCGTGGTGCTGTGGTCGCTGGCTGACGTTTCGACGGCCACGCCTCCGCCGCTGGGCAGGCTACGCGAAGAGGCCCTCGCCAATGAATCCGCCGGGCTGGATCCCTGGCGGGACGGCGGCCAGCGCCGAACCGGTGTGCTTGAGGTACTCCACGGACAGGGTGTCCTGCTTCGCCATGGCCATTTGCATCGGGACGTAGTGCGTGCGGGGATCCTTCACGAAGGCGACGAAGAACAGCCCTGCATCCAGGTGGCCGAGGCCGTCGGAACCGTCTGTGTAGTTATAGCCCCGGCGGAGCATCCGCACGCCGTCGTTTTGGTCAGCGTGGGCAAGCCTGATGTGGGAATCCAGGCCGATGAGCGGTTGGCCGTCATTTCCCGCGAGGGTGAAGTCCGGGGCGGTGAATTCCTTACCGCCCGAGAGCGGTGAGCCTTCGGACTTTGTCCGCCCGATCAGCTGTTCCTGCTCCCGTAGCGACGTGCGGTCCCAGATCTCGATGTGCATCCGTATCCGGCGCGCCACCAGGTAGCTGCCGCCCTGCATCCAGGACTCCGCCGGTCGGCCGCCCGGTCCGGCCCAGACGTGCTCGTCCAGGAGGGCGCCGTCCTCGGCCTTGACGTTGTTGGTGCCGTCCTTAAATCCGAACAGGTTCCGCGGGGTCTGCTGGCTGCGGGTAGTTGAGGAGGTACGGCCGAAGCCGAGCTGGGACCAGCGGACCCGGACGCTGCCGAAGCCTATCCGGGCGAGGTTCCTGATGGCGTGGACAGCGACCTGCGGATCGTCCGCGCAGGCCTGGACGATGATGTCGCCGCCGCTGCGGCTGGGCTGCAGGTCATCGCCCGGGAAGTGCGGCAAATCGATCAGGGCGTCGGGCCGGCGGCCGTCCAGGCCGAAGCGGGCCTTGCCGTCCTTCTCGAACAGGCCGGCACCGAACCCGAACGTTATGGTGAGCTTTCCGGCGCTGAGTCCCAGGGCTTCGCCGGTGTCCTCCGGCGGCGCGTCGTAGGGGCCGTCCACCGCTCCTGTGGTTCCGGTTTCGCGGCCCTGGCTCATGGCCTCGGCCGCAGCCGTCCAGTCCTTCAGGAGCCGGATCAGGGCAGCGCGGTCCTCGGTGATGACGTCGAAGGCGGCCATGTGCAGACGGTCCTGCGCGGCGGTGGTGATCCCCGCCTGGGTTGCCCCGTGAAACGGCACAGTAT
>JBKPJW010000236.1:0-5219 GCA_046730875.1 Actinomycetota bacterium
GGCGAAACTACAGCCCATGCCCCAGTGGGTGATCGACTATGTGCTGCTCCACGAACTCGCCCACCTCCTGGTAGCCGGCCATGATGCCGCGTTCTGGCGGCTGCTGGAGGCGTACCCGGAGACGGAGCGGGCCAAGGCCTTCCTGGAGGGGGTCTCGTTCGCGACGTCACGCGGTTTGGTGTCCGACGGCGGATACGACGAAGCCCCGGACGGAACCGAAATCCCGGCCGGGGCCTACTAACGTTTCGACCTGTCCTGCCGGCGGCCACCGAGGCCGAAGGTACAGGGGCCGGGCCCTCCGCACTAAGCCTTGGGGTTGCCGCCTTCTTCGGGCCGGTTCTCTTCCGGTCCGCCGTCTTTCGGCAGGTCCTTGTCCTGTCCGCCGTCGTGACGGTCGACGCCGTCGGCTGTCCGGTCATCCTCAGCGCCCGCCAGCGGCTCCTGGCCGGACTCCGGCGTGCCCCCGGCGTCCGTAGCGTCGGTGTCCGTGCCCCCGGCGTCCGTAGCGTCGGTGTCCGTGCCCTCGGTGTCAGTCTTGTCGGTGTCCGTGGCGTCGGCGTCAGCTTTCTCGTCGAAACCCCCGCTCAGCAGCTTCTGCAGGGCGTCATCCACCTCGCTGTCGCTGGCTTCGGCAAGTTTCCGGCGTTCACTGAAGCCCCGCGGATCCTCCAGGTCCTCTGCCGTGGGCAGCAGGTCAGGGTGCTGCCAGACGGCATCTCGGCCCTCCATCCCACGTTCGTTCTTGAGCGAGGCCCAAAGCGCGGCTGCCTCCCGGAGCCGGCGCGGCCGCAGTTCGAGCCCCACGAGGGAGGAAAACGCGTGCTCCGCGGGACCCCCGGTTGCCCGGCGCCGCCGGACGGTTTCGCGCAATGCAGCAGCGGAGGGCAGCAGCTTCTCGGTCGCGGCCCAGCTGAGTTCGTCCACCCAGCCTTCCACCAGGGCGAGGGCCGTCTCCAGCTTTTCGAGCGCCTGCTCCTGGGCGGGCGTGCGCTGCGGCATGAAGACACCCTGCGAAAGCGCCTCCTGGATGCCTTCGGGGTTGCTGGGATCGATCTCCCGTGCCAGTTCTTCGATCTTGGAGGTGTCGATGTGGATACCGCGGGCGTAGGCCTCGATCGCACTGAGCAGATGGCCGCGCAGCCAGGGGACCTGGACGAAAAGGCGGGCGTGCGCGGCTTCCCGCACGGCCAGGAACAGGCGGATGTCATTCTCCGGCAGGCTGAGGCCCTCGCCGAACTTCGCGACGTTGGCAGGCAGGAGCGCCATTTCCAGGTCCGCCAGGGGCACCCCGATGTCCGTCGAGCTGACCACTTCGGCCGAGAGCGCGCCGATCGCCTGGCCCAGCTGCATGCCGAAGATGGCGCCGCCCATGTTCTGGATCATCGAGGACGCGCCGCCCATCATGGACTTCATTTCCTCGGGCATCTGCTCGGTCATGGCGGCTGAGAGTGCGTTGGCAATGCTGTTGGCCACGGGTTCGGTCAGCCGCTTCCAGGTTCCGAGGGTTTCCTCGACCCACTCGGCCCGGGACCACGCCCGGCCGATCAGACCCGTCGCCGGAAGCCCGGTGACCTGGTCGAGCCAGAGTTCGGCCAGCCGCAGCGCCTCGTCAACCTCCCGGGACTGCTGGCCGGTGACAGAGGGATCGGAACCGCTGGCAGCCACCCGCCGCGCATTCTCATGCGCCAGCTGCCAATTGACGGGCCCCTCCGTGGGCGCGCTCATCATCGCCTGCACCTGGGAGAACATCTGGGCCAGGAGGTTTGGATCGTCCGGGAGGCCGGCGGCCTTGGCGAGTTCGGCCGGGTCGATATTGCCCATGCCCTGGCCGCCCATCAGGTTCTTCAGCATTTCGGCCAAGGGATCCTTGGGTTCCTCGTCGCCATTGGACGGATTGAGTGGGTTGGAGGTCATGATCCCGCCGATCGTCGGTGTGGCTGCTTCTCCACTTCACGGTACCCCTCGGCAAGAGTGGCTGTCTGCCGAAACGGCGCCACGTTCGCTGTAGGCAAAGAGCTGTCCGGGGCGTCAAGCGCGTAGTCTTGGAAGTTGGAATATTTGCACGCCGCGGCCTCGGGTTAGGCTGCGGCCCAGGCGTGTGGTCAGGTTCTCCTGGCAGGCTTGTCCTGACGGGGACGTCCTGTCGGGGGGCCGCCCGTTGTGCCCGCATGGAGACGTCGACCAATGACAATTACCCAAGGCGGGCCGCCCGCCAGCGACCCGGCGGCCAGCCCGGCCAGGGGTCGCAGGGCGCGACTGTCCGGCGCACGCGTCCGGAGCAAGCGCGACAGCCGGTCCTCAGCCATGCTGGTCTCGGGGTTGCTTGCCCTGGGCCTGGGCATCACGGCCGTGAGCCTGCCTGTTCCCTACGTGGTCGAGTCTCCCGGGCCTACCTTCAACACCATCGGCCAGGACAACGGTAAGCCCGTCATCAGCGTCACCGGCCACGAGACCTTTCCCGCGAAGGGCAGCCTGGACCTCACCACTGTCTATGTCGACGGCGGTCCGAACGGTCCGGTCAGCGTCTTCGAGGCGTTCTCGGCATGGCTGGACGGGACCAAGGCTGTCTACCCGCAGGAGCTGCTGTTTCCGACCGGCGTCACCAAGGAACAGTCCCAGCAGGAGAGCGCCACCGCGATGACCGCCTCCCAGGAGAACGCCGTAGCCTCGGCCCTGAAAGAACTGAAGATTCCGTTCGGGCAGAAAATGCAGGTCGCGGGCCTCCCGGACGACTCCGCCTCGAAGGGCGTACTGCAGACAGGAGACGCCTTGGTCTCCATCAACGGCAAGCCCATCACGGCCCTCGGCGTGGTCCAGGCGGAACTGGCCGCCGGCAATGGCAAACCCGTCAAGGTCGTCGTCGAACGCGCCGGCAGCCAGGTGCCGGTATCCATCACTCCGGCTAAGAACAGTGCGGGCCGCTACATCCTCGGCGTCATGCTGCAGTACAAGTTCACCTTCCCGTTCGACGTCACGATCTCCCTTGACAAGGTGGGCGGCCCCAGCGCGGGCATGATGTTCGCCCTGGGCATCGTTGACACCGTCACTCCGGGGGACCTGACCGGCGGCAAGCACATCGCAGGGACCGGAACCATTACACCGGACGGCGCCGTGGGACCCATCGGCGGGATCGCCCAGAAAATGCAGGGCGCGCGGTCCGGCGGGGCCACGTTGTTCCTGGCCCCCTCGGCCAATTGCGACGACGTCGTGGGCCACATCCCCGACGGCCTGCAGGTGGTCCGGGTGGAGAACCTCACGGAGGCCCGCAAGGCGGTAGAAGTGGCCGCGTCAGGCGGCGACACAACGGGCCTTCCCGTCTGCACAAGCAACTAGACTGACCCCGGAACTAAGCGCCTCCGCCACTCGTGGCATTAATGACGGCCGCACCGTACCGCCGGGACCATGCTGCAGGACCCTGACGGAACGGCAGCGGCGGCCATTACAATGCATCAACCCCGCATTACCGGCACTTAGTCGCCGCACTGAGTCACCGCAGCGACGAACAACTAAAAATCAGCAGTAGACGACCAGCTATGAGGTACCGAGTTTGTCCCGTCCCGCCAGCACTGTCCCGCCCGGAAGACCCCAGACACGACGCGGCGCCCTGACGCCGACGCTGATCATCGTGGCCCTGATCGTGGTCGGATTCATCTTCTTCGCCAATGTCTGGACAGATGTCCTCTGGTACCAGCAGCTGGGCTACTTCGAAGTGTTCATTACCGAGAACCTGGCAAGGATCCTGACCTTCCTTACAGGTTTCACCGTCATGTTCACCGCGGTCTTCTTCGCCATCCGGATTGCCTACCATGCGCGGCCGGTGTACGCCCCCGACTCGGAAGTCCGGGACAACCTCAACCGCTACCAGGCCCAGCTCGAACCCGTCCGACGTGTCGTGATGGTCGGACTGCCCATCCTTTTTGGCCTTTTCGCCGGCAGCGCCGCCGCCAGCCAGTGGCAGAAAGTCCTCCTGTTCTTCAACCAGGAGCCCTTCGGCCAGAATGATCCGCAGTTCGGCCTGGACATCAGCTTCTACCTCATGACGCTCCCGTTCCTCGGCTTCGTCACCGGGTTCCTCATCAGCGTCACTGTGGTCGCGGGCCTTGCCGGCATCCTCACCCACTACCTCTACGGCAGCATCCGGATCATGGAACGCGGGATCTTCACCAGCCGCGCCGCGCAGATCCACCTGGCTGTCACGGGCGCTGCCTTCCTCCTGCTGCTGGGCGTCAACTTCTGGCTTGACCGCTACTCCACGGTGCAGAACAACGGCGGGCGCTGGGCCGGCGCCCTGTACACCGACGTAAACGCCGTCATCCCGACCAAGGCCATCCTGGCCGTGGCCGCGGCGATCGTGGCCGTGCTGTTCATCGTCGCCGCGGTGATCGGCAAGTGGCGGCTTCCGGTGATCGGCACCGCCATGCTCGTCATCACGGCCATCCTTGCCGGCGGCGTCTACCCGTGGGTCATCCAGCAGTTCCAGGTCCGGCCCTCGGAGCAGACACTCGAGAACGAATACATCAAGCGGAACATCGCGATGACCCGTGCCGCCTACGGCCTGGATAAGGTCCAGGAGAAGCGGTACAACGCCACCACCGCCGCCATTACCGGCGCGCTGGCCCCCGATGCGCAGACCACCGCCAACATCCGGCTGCTGGATCCGAACCTGATCTCGGACGCGTTCTCGCAGCTCGAACAGTACCGGCCCTACTACCAGTTCCCCAGCGCCTTGAACGTGGACCGCTACGAGATCGACGGCAAGATCCAGGACACAGTCATCGCGGTCCGTGAACTCAACCCGGACGGGCTGGCCACAAACCAGCAGTCCTGGCTGAACCGGCATGTGGTCTACACGCACGGCTATGGCGTCGTCGCGGCCAAGGGCAACAAGTTCACCGTCGACGGCAAACCTGACTTCCTGCAGGCAGGCATCCCTTCCACCGGCGCGCTCGGCAACGATTCGACCTACCAGCCCCGCGTCTACTTCGGCCAGAACTCGCCCGACTACTCGATCGTGGGCGCCCCGGACGGAGCCCCGCACCGCGAGCAGGACCGGCCCGCGGCGAAGGAAGGCGACGGCGAAACGCAGTACACCTTCACCGGCAACGGCGGCCCGAACGTCGGCAGCTTCTTCAACAAGATCCTCTACGCGATCAAGTTCCAGTCCTCGGACCTGCTGCTTTCCGACGGCGTGAACGCCGAGTCCCAGATCCTCTACGACC
>JBKPJW010000237.1:0-2325 GCA_046730875.1 Actinomycetota bacterium
CCGCAGGGCAGTACACCGTTCACTGGCGGATGGCCAGTTCCGATGGCCACCCCATCGAGGGCAGCTTCACCTTCACGGCGACGGCGGCTGGTACGACGGCGGCTGCCGGCACCGGCACGGCGGCGGCCGGGGCGGTCCCCACGATGGGCACCGCCCAGCCGGGCGCCACATCGGCGCCGGCCCCTGCGCCGGACGCGTCCCAGCCGTTTCCGTGGAGCGTCGTGATCTTCGTTGCGGTGGCCGTGGGCATCCTGGTGGCATTGGGCCTGATGGCCAAACGCCGCCTCACACCGGGCTCCGGCGGCGACACCGAAGGCTGAGGCTGGAACGGCCTGACCGTCGGGACGGCGGGTGCAGTCGGATCCGGCGGCGGACCACGCCGGAGCGCGGACTACGCCGGGGCAGCCAGGGCGAAGCCGCCAGGCAGCAGCGTAGGGACGCCCTCCGGGTAGACCTTGGCGGAGATGGCCTGCCCCACCACTTTGGCCTGGCGCAGGACTTCCTTGGGCGTCGGAGTAATGAGACTGCCCACTCCCACGAGGTACATCCCGAGGGCATGCATCGCCGCCATGAGGTTCTGTCCGGCTGCCATCCCAAGCTCGGAGAGCATGCGGCGCAACTGGCTGTGGGCGCAGCGGGTCAGGACCAGATGATCGGCCAGCAGGACGCCGCCCGGGGTCCGGACGGCCCATTGCTCGGCGGATGACCCGTCGGCGCCGGCCTCGATGTGGTCCAGTTGCAAGGCCCGGATGTTGTTCCGCACATCGAGCTTGTGGTTAGTGGCGTAGTTGCGGAGGTGACGCAGGATCTCATTGCGCTCTTTCAGGCTGCCCGCATCCGCCGCGTCGCAGCGCTGGAGTGAGGAAGTATTGGCCGGCTGGCCGGCACCCAGGAGGTCGAGCCCGTCCACGATGATGGAAGCAACGCCGCGGCGCTGGAGCTCGCTGGCCACAGCCAGACCGGAGAGCCCCGTCCCGATGACTACGGCGGTGGTCCGCTCAATCCCGTCGTATAAAGGCATGCTCGACAATGCAGGGTACCTCCTCAAAATGGTGCCAGTCGCGAGGTGCAACCCCGGAACGCCGACCCAGGCCTCGTACCTCCAGCCAGCCCAGCGGACTGCGTTCTGACATACGAGTCTCGGTTCAGCAGTGCCTCGAAGGATACCTAAGATTCCGGTCTGTGGATAGAGGACGTAGGACATTGACTGAAGCAGCCGGATTTGGCTGGAATTCAGCTGGTTTCCGGCCCTGCGTGCCCGGGATGTGGTGCAGAAATGCCGGAATTCCGCCTCCTCCGATGGCGTGTTAACTCTGCGTAAATACTCCGGCCGCAGGCCGTCACGGACGTCCCGGCCGCCGTCTTGAATGTTCGCAATTAACCGAGAATAGTGAGGAAAAACAGGGGTTCTTGCGCACAAATTCCGGGTCGCCTCGCCGGTGGACGCCGGGTGCCGGTACTTCTGGCAGAATAGCCGCAACATCAGGCAAGAATCGCAAGGAGGCGGACCCCATGGGCCGTGAACAGGTGCACCCGGACCCGGCTTGGGGGGCCGGTGGCGAGCCCGCGCCTCCCCGGGGAATCGTGGTGGGAGTCGATGGCTCGGACCACAGCCACTGCGCCCTCGTGTGGGCAGCCCGCGAGGCAGAGCGCCGTCGCCGCCCGCTGCACATCGTGACCGCCTACTCGGTTCCGATTTTCGCCGCTTCCGGGCTCGACGGCGGGTACGCCACGGTGGACGACTCCGTGATCCGTGAAGGTGCCGAAGCCATTCTCAAACACGCCCTGGACAAGGTCGCGGGGTACAACATCGACGTCGACGCGTCCGTTGAAAATGGGGATGCGTCCGGCGTGCTGCTGGAAATCAGCGAGACCGCGGAGCTTCTGGTCTTCGGGACCCGCGGCCGGGGCGGCTTCGTGGGCCGCTTGCTCGGCTCCGTCAGCAGCGCGCTGCCCGCCCACGCGAAGTGCCCCACGGTTACGGTGCCGCTGATTTGCGCGGACCGCCTGGGCGAGACCACTGACGACAAGCATGTCCTGGCCGAACGGGCGAAGTCGGGCCATCAGCCGGTCGAGAACGTCGTGGTGGTGGGCGTCGACGGCTCCGAGCACGCCCGCGTCGCGGTGCTCGAGGCCGCAGCCCAGGCCGAACGGCTTTACGCCCCGCTGCGGGTGGTGTGCGCCGTGCCCCAGTACACAGGCTCGCTGGCATGGGTGCCCACTCCGATGGACCGCGATGCCCTGTTCGCCGATATCAAGATCCAGCTCGACGCCGGCGTAGCCTGGCTGCGGAGCCACTTCCCCGCCCTGCAGGTGGAGACACAG
>JBKPJW010000238.1:0-8971 GCA_046730875.1 Actinomycetota bacterium
GTGCCCGATTGTGCCGATCACGCCGGGGCGGTCGGAGTAGGCCACCACCACGAGGTGCTCGCTGATCGGAATCTCCACCTCGTAGCCGTTGACGCCCACGAGCTTCTGGATCTGCTTCGGGCCGGTGAGGGTTCCCGCGACGGAGATCTGGCTGCCGTCGCTGAGGGCTCCGCGGAGGGTCAGGACGTTGCGGTAGGACTCCGTGTCCGGCGTTGTGATGAGGCGGACGTTGATGCCGCGCTGTTCGGCGATCACGGGGGCGTTGACGTAGGAGACCTGCTCGGTCACGACGTCGGCAAAAATCCCCTTGAGCGCCGCGAGCTCCAGGACCTTGACGTCGAGGGAAGAGATCTCGCCTGCCACCTCGACGTCGAACTGGGTGAGGGAGGCGTGGGTCAGCGCGGTGAAGATGCGTCCCAGCTTTTCCATCAGCGGGATGCCCGGGCGGACGTCCGGGGCGATGACACCGCCGGCGACGTTGACGGCGTCGGGAACAAGTTCGCCGGCGAGGGCGAGGCGGACGGACTTGGCGACCGAAACGCCGGCCTTCTCCTGTGCCTCGTCGGTGGAGGCACCCAGGTGCGGAGTCACCACGACGTTGTCGAGTTTGAAGAACGGCAGGTCGGTGCTGGGTTCCTTGGAGAAGACGTCGACGCCGGCGCCGGCGATCTCGCCGTCCTGCAGGGCGGTGTAGAGGGCTTCCTCGTCCACCAGCCCGCCGCGTGCGACGTTGACGACGTAGGCCGTCTTCTTCATCTTCTTGAAGGCGTCCGCACCGAGCATGCCCACGGTTTCCGGGGTTTTGGGCATGTGGATGCTGATGAAGTCCGACTGTGCCAGCAGTTCGTCCAGGGTCACCAGCTGGACGCCGAGCTGCGCGGCCCGGGCGGAGGTGATGTAGGGGTCGTACGCGAGGATCTTGGTGTCGAAACCCTTGAGACGGGCCGTGACCAGCGCGCCGATCCGGCCCAGGCCGATGATGCCGATCTTCTTCTCGAAGAGCTCGATTCCGGTGTACTTGGAGCGCTTCCACTCCCCGTCCTTGAGCGCGGAACTGGCCTGCGGGATGTGGCGGGCGAGGCTCAGGATGTGGCCGACGGTCAGTTCGGCGGCGGAGACGATGTTGGATGTGGGCGCGTTGACCACCATGACGCCGGCCTGCGTGGCGGCTTTGATGTCCACGTTGTCCAGGCCCACGCCGGCACGGGCGATGACCTTGAGGTTCTTGGCGGCGGCGATCGCCTCGGCGTCCAGCTGGGTGGCGGAGCGGACCAGGATCGCATCAACGTCGACGATCGCGGAGAGCAGCTGGGAACGGTCGGCGCCGTCAGTCTGGCGGATTTCAAAGTCCGGGCCGAGGGCCTCGACGGTGGCGGGCGAAAGTTCTTCGGCGAGCAATACTACGGGTTTTGACACGGCTGATCCTCTGCGTTGCAGTCCGGGGGATATAAGAAGTCTAGGCTGACGGAAAGGCCGGGCTCACATTGTTAAGTGTGAACCCGGCCTCACTGTTGCTTCAAAGGGCGACTGGCGTGCAGCCTTAGCGGGCTGCGGAGCCCTCTACGTAGTCCGCGTCCTGCTGCTGCCAGGCGAACAGGGAACGCAGTTCGCGACCGACAGCCTCGATCGGGTGCGACTCGGCCTTGGCGCGCAGTTCCTTGAATTCGACGCCGCCGTTGTCCTGGTCGTCGATGAAGCGCTTTGCGAAGGCGCCGGACTGGATGTCGGCGAGGACAGCCTTCATGTTTTCCTTCACCTCGGGGGTGATGACGCGCGGGCCGGAGACGTAGTCGCCGTACTCTGCCGTGTCGGAAACGCTCCAGCGCTGCTTGGCGATGCCGCCTTCCCACATGAGGTCAACGATGAGCTTGAGCTCGTGCAGCACCTCGAAGTAGGCGATCTGCGGCTGGTAGCCGGCCTCGGTCAGCGTCTCGAAGCCGTACTGGACCAGCTGGGACACACCGCCGCACAGGACGGACTGCTCGCCGAAGAGGTCGGTTTCGGTCTCTTCGGTGAAGGTGGTCTTGATGACGCCGGCGCGGGTGCCGCCGATGGCCTTGGCGTAGGACTTGGCCAGCTCCCAGGCGGAGCCTGTGGCATCCTGCTCGACGGCGATGATGTCCGGGATGCCCCGGCCGGCTTCGAACTCGCGGCGCACGGTGTGGCCGGGAGCCTTCGGGGCAACGAGGATGACGTCAACGCCCTCCGGGGCCTCGATGTAGCCGAAGCGGATGTTGAAGCCGTGGGCGAAGGCCAGGGCCTTGCCGGGGGTCAGCTTGTCCTTGATGGAGTCGTTGTAGATCGAGCGCTGGTACTGGTCCGGCGCCAGGATCATGATGACGTCGGCCCATTCGGCGGCGTCGGCAACGGTCTTGACGGTGAAGCCGGCGTCCTCGGCCTTGGCGATCGACTTCGATCCTTCTTTGAGCGCGATGACAACCTCGACGCCGGAATCGCGCAGGTTCTGCGCGTGGGCGTGGCCCTGGGAGCCATAGCCGACAATGGCTACTTTGCGACCCTGGATGATCGACAGGTCTGCGTCGTCGTCGTAAAACATTTCAGTCACTTGCGTAACTCCTCTTGAGTGGATTTTCGATGTTGTCTTTAGTGCTGCGGTAAAACGGGGCGGCTCCGCTGATGCGGTTTCTTACGCGCTGCGGAGGGCCCTGTCACTCATGGAGCGGGATCCCCGCCCAACGGCCAAGGTGCCGGACTGCACGATTTCGCGGATGCCGAAGGGCTCAAGCACTGAAAGGAGTGCCGTGAGCTTCTCGGGGTGGCCCGTTGCCTCAATGACCACCGACTCTGTGGAGACGTCGACTACTGAAGCGCGGAACAGGTCTGCAGCCTGGGTAACCTGCAGGCGTGTTGCGGCATCCGCACGTACCTTGACCAGGATGTGGTCGCGCTGTACGGAAGATTCGGAGGTGAGCTCGACGATCTTGATCACGTTGATCAGCTTGTTCAGCTGCTTGGTGACCTGTTCGATCAGCTCGCCATCGGCGTCGACCACCACGGTCATCCGGGACATGCCCGGAACCTCGGTGGGGCCGACGGCCAGGGAATTGATGTTGAAGGCCCGGCGGGCGAAGAGGCTGGCGACGCGGGTCAGCACGCCGGGTTTGTCTTCGACCAGAACGGACAGTGTGTGGCGGGTCATGTTCAGTCCTCCTCTTCCCATTCCGGGGTCATGTTGCGGGCAACCTGGATTTGGTCGTTGCTGACCCCGGCGGGGACCATCGGCCACACCATCGAATTGGGGCTCACAACGAAGTCGATGACCACCGGGCGGTCATTGATCTCCAGTGCCTTCTGGATGGTGGCGTCGATGTCCTCGTCGCGTTCGCACCGGAAAGCAGCGCAGCCGTAGGCGTCCGCCAGCTTGACGAAGTCCGGGATGCGGACCGTGTCATGTCCGGTGTTGAGGTCCGTGTTGGAGTAGCGGCCCTCATAGAAGAGGGTCTGCCACTGCCGGACCATGCCGAGGGAGGAGTTGTTGATGACGGCAACCTTGATAGGAATCTTGTTGATGGCGCAGGTGGCCAGTTCCTGGTTGGTCATCTGGAAGCAGCCGTCGCCGTCGATCGCCCAGACCACCCGGTCCGGGTCGCCTACCTTGGCGCCCATGGCCGCCGGCACGGCGTAGCCCATGGTGCCGGCGCCGCCGGAGTTGAGCCAGGCGTGCGGGCGCTCGTACTTGATGAACTGGGAGGCCCACATCTGGTGCTGCCCGACGCCGGCAACGAAGACGCCCTCGGGTCCGGTCAGGGCGCCGATGCGCTCGATGACGCGCTGCGGGGCGCTGAGCCCGTCCTCGGGTTCGGTCCAGCCGAGCGGGTAGGTCTCCTTGAGGTTGTTCAGGAAAACCCACCAGTTGGTCAGGTCCGGGGTGCCGAAGGCCTCGAACTGCAGGCGCACGGCCTCGGTCAGCTCCGGGATGATTTCCTTGACCGAGCCAACGATCGGGACATCGGCCGTGCGGTTCTTGGAGATCTCCGCCGGATCGATATCGGCGTGGATGACCTTGGCGTTCGGGGCGAAGGACTTCAGGATGCCCGTCACGCGGTCATCGAACCGGGCGCCGAGGGTAATCAGCAAGTCCGACTGCTGCAGGGCGGTCACGGCCGAAACAGTGCCGTGCATGCCGGGCATGCCCACGTGCTGCGGGTGTGAGTCCGGGAACACGCCGCGGGCCATCAGGGTGGTCACCACGGGAGCGCCGGTGAGCTCGGCCAGTTCGCGCAGTTCGGCCGAGGCGTGGGCCTTGACCACTCCGCCGCCGACATAGAGCACGGGCTTGCTGGCGGCGGAAATGAGCTTGGCGGCCTCACGGACCTGCTTGCTGTGGCCGCGGAGCACCGGCCGGTAGCCGGGCAGATCGACCTTGGGCGGCCAGGAAAACGTCATCTGGCCCTGCTGGGCGTCCTTGGCCACGTCCACGAGGACGGGCCCCGGGCGTCCGGTGGACGCCAGGTGGAAGGCCTCCGCCATCACATGCGGGATGTCGTTCGGGTCCGTGACCAGGAAGGAGTGCTTCGTGATCGGCATGGTGATCCCGACGATGTCCGCTTCCTGGAAAGCGTCGGTCCCGATCACCCCGCTGGAGACCTGGCCGGTAATGGCAACAATCGGCACGGAGTCCATGTGGGCATCCATGATGGCGGTAACGAGGTTGGTGGCACCCGGGCCCGAGGTGGCGATGCAGACGCCAACCCGTCCGGTAACCATGGCGTAGCCTTGCGCGGCGTGGCCGGCTCCCTGTTCGTGACGGACCAGAACGTGGTTCATTTTGGAGGCCATCAAGGGGTCATAGGTGGGCAGGATCGCGCCACCGGGCAAACCGAAAATATCCTGGACGCCGAGTTCTTCGAGCGAACGGACAATTGCTTGCGAACCGGTCATGGCCGTCGGGGGTACGACGTTGTTCGGTCCGAGGACAGGAGAGACGGCAGCAGTGTCGACGCCGGCGTCAGCCGGACGATCGACGCGTTCCGGAGCCTTGTGGGCTCCAGTGGACTTGGTGGCCATCAGCGAGGGGCTGATCGGCGATCCTTTGCTCATCGGACTCTTCCTTAGTGGATCTTCGGTGATCGTGGAACTTCTTGGGTGGTGCTGGTGCTGGTGGAGCGGAAAATAAAAAAACCCCTCAGCCTGCGGGCTCTTCGAGGGGTTGCGCGTGACGGTTCGTTACCAGTGAAGGCTATTGAGCCACGCGCTGGGTAAGGACGACGACTGCATTTGCAGCAGCGCAGCCGGTAACGATCTCGATCATGCGTTCAGTTTTCCCTCTGAGTGAGACAGGTGTCAACGGACACGCCTCCTGTCTCACTATTTGGACAACACTGTCCACTGTTTGAACGCTTTCCCAACTGACTCGCAGCAGAGGCCTTTATGACCGCTCATAACGGCCCCTGCTGCGAGCTAGTTGGGATTAGCTGTTCACGGCGTGCGTTACCCGCAGTACGCGCCGGTGGAGGCGCTGTGGACGAGCTTGGCGTACTTGGCCAGAACGCCCTTGGTGAACTTGGCCGGGAGCGGCTTCCAGCCGACCTTGCGGGCCTCGAGCTCGGCGTCATCGACCAGGAGGTCGAAGGTGCGGGCCGCAATGTCCACGCGGATCCGGTCGCCGTCCTTGACGAAGGCGATGGGACCGCCGTCGACCGCTTCCGGCGCGACGTGGCCGATGCACAGGCCAGTGGTTCCGCCGGAGAACCGGCCGTCGGTCAGCAGCAGGACATCCTTGCCCAGGCCTGCGCCCTTGATGGCGCCGGTGATGGCGAGCATCTCGCGCATGCCGGGGCCGCCCTTCGGTCCTTCGTAGCGGATCACCACGACGTCGCCCTTGTGGATCTCGCCATTGTCCAGCGCGTCAAGGGCGCCCTGCTCGCGTTCGAAGACGCGTGCGGTGCCTTCGAAGACGTCGGCGTCGAAGCCTGCGCTCTTCACGACGGCGCCTTCCGGAGCCATCGATCCGTGCAGGATCGTGATGCCGCCGGTCTTGTGGATCGGATTGTCCAGGGCGCGGAGGATCTTGCCGTCCAGGTCCGGCGGGTTGATCGCCGCAAGGTTCTCTGCAACGGTCTTGCCGGTCACCGTGAGGCAGTCGCCGTGCAGCAGTCCGGCGTCGAGCAGTGCGCGCATGATGACAGGCACGCCGCCGATCTTATCGACGTCGGTCATGACGTAGCGGCCGAACGGCTTGAGGTCGCCCAGGTGCGGGATCTTGTCGCCGATCCGGTTGAAGTCGTCGAGGGTCAGTTCCACTTCGGCTTCGCGGGCGATGGCGAGCAGGTGCAGCACGGCGTTGGTGGAGCCGCCGAAGGCCATGGTGACGGCGATGGCGTTTTCGAAGGCCTTCTTGGTCATGATGTCCCGGGCCGTGATGCCGAGACGGAGGAGGTTGACCACGGCCTCGCCGGACTTGCGGGCAAACTCGTCACGACGGCGGTCCGCGGACGGCGGGGCTGCCGAGCCGGGCAGGGACATGCCCATGGCCTCGCCGATGCAGGCCATGGTGTTGGCGGTGTACATGCCGCCGCAGGCACCTTCGCCGGGGCAGATGGCCTTTTCGATGCGGTCCAGGTCCTCGCGGCTCATCTTGCCGGCGGCGCAGGCGCCCACGGCTTCGAAGGCGTCGATGAGGGTGACTTCCTTTTCGGAGCCGTCCTCGAGCTTGACCCAGCCGGGCATGATGGAGCCGGCGTAGAGGAACACGCTGGCCAGGTCCAGGCGTGCGGCTGCCATCAGCATGCCGGGGAGCGACTTGTCGCACCCGGCCAGCAGCACGGAGCCGTCAATGCGCTCGGCCTGCATGACGGTCTCCACGGAGTCGGCGATGACTTCACGGGAGACCAGCGAGAAGTGCATGCCCTCGTGGCCCATGGAGATGCCGTCGGAAACGGAGATGGTGCCGAACTGCATCGGGAAGCCGCCGCCGGCGTGGACACCTTCCTTGGCGCCCTGTGCCAGCCGGTTCAACGAAAGGTTGCAGGGGGTGATTTCGTTCCAGGAGCTCGCGACGCCGATCTGCGGCTTGGCGAAGTCGTCGTCGCCCATGCCGACCGCCCGGAACATGCCGCGCGCGGGCGCGGCGTGGATTCCATCGGTAACGACCCGGCTCCGCGGCTTGATGTCCGGCTTGGTGTCTGTTGCTGTTGGGGTGTCCTGACTCATGGCTCAAAGTCTATGACTCCGCCGGAGACGCGAACGACACCGGAATGGAGCGTTAAGCGGAAAACCGGGAATATGTCGATCAAATAGTGGACTCTCGTCTCACGGAATGAAATGGGCGGGCGGTTTTGAGCTAGGTCAGGTGAGCCGCGTCACGCAGCTCCGGGGCGTCGGCGACAACCCGGGCCTCGGCCTTGAGCATTTCCAGGACCTGCTGGATGGTGGTCCGGACCGCGACGTCGGGACGGGCCAGGGCCACGATGCTCCGGCTCGCCTTCACGCCTTCCAGCGGGCGCAGGACGAACCCCCGGCCCTGGTTGCTGACCGCCGTGTACCGCGGCAGCAGGCTCAGCCCGTGGCCGGCGCTGACCAGGGCTTCGAGCACGCGCAGGTCGGGGAACTGCTGGGCACGGACGGCCTGCGCGTCGGCCCGCACCTCGATCTGGCGCAGCACGGTGTCGAACGGAAAGCCCTCGGGAACGCCCATCCACGGGAAGCCGACGACGTCCTCCGCGCACAGTGTGGCCTTGCCGGCCAAAGCGTGCCCGGCCGGCAACGAAACATCGAGCGGTTCGTCCAGCAGCGGCACCACGGTCAGGCCCTGGCCGCCGAAGACTTCCGGACCGTCCACACTGTGCGCCAGGACGATGTCATAGTCCGCGGTCAGCCCGGCGAATCCGGCCACGCCGGGATCCTCGAATTGCGCCTCGAAACGGAGCCCCTCAATGGCCTTCACGCGATGGAGCATGCCCGGAAGGAGCATCTCCGCGGCGCTGGGGAAGAAGGCGGCCACCACCCGCGTCTGCCAGCCGCGCCGGTACGTGTCGACCGTCGCCTCTGCCCGCGCCATCGCCGTCGATACGTCGGCAGCGACGCCGGCCATGGCCAGTCCCGCCTCGGTCAGCCGCACTCCCCTGCCGGACTTCTCGACCAGGACCACTCCCAGCTCCTCCTGCAGTGTCTTGAGCTGCTGGGACACGGCGGATGGCGTGACCTTCGTGGCCTCCGCGGTGGCGCCGACCGTGCCGCGGTCGGCGAGTTCGCGCAGAATCCGCAGTCGCTTGAAATCCATGTGGCGAGGCTACACGCCGGGACAGGAGTGATTTCGATTCCCTGCCTGCTCACCGGCCCGTTTGCAGGTTCAGGGACGACTGGAAGTGGCCGCCGGGAGGCTGGACAGCCGTCCTCGCGCGGACGTAACGTCAAGCATCGGCAACCATGCCTCCTGGACTGAAAGGCTCTGCTATGGACTGGATAGTCTGGCTCGTCGTAATCATCGTGGTGGTCGCCGTCGTCTGGTGGCTGATGAACCGCAACAAGGGTGGCGCCAGCGGCGCTGATGCCGCATCCGGGGTAGACGCCGACATTCGCACTTCCCCAGCTCCTTCGGCCGGTTCGACGACGTCCGGCACTTCGGCCGGTACTGCCGGTTCGACGGCGGCTGCCGGCTCTGCGGCCGTGACGGGTTCCGCGGCGGCCATGGCCGCGCCCGAGGCAACGAAGGCGCCTGAGCAGGCCGCACCCGCCCGGGAGACTGCCGGCGCAGCCGGGGCTCCCGAGGCTCGCCAGTCCCCAGCCGCCGGAACCCCACCGGCCGCGGCGGCTGCGACGGCCGGGGCGGCTGCCGCGACGGCTCCGACGGCGGCTCCGGATGCGACCCGCCCCGCGGACAAGGCCGAGTGGGAGACCCAGTGGTCCGAGACTCCCCCGCCGGCGGATGCGCACAGCGCCGCGGCTCACATTGATCCGACCCGAGGCGCACACGTTGCGGAGGGGACAGCCTCGCCCGAAGCATCCGCGG
>JBKPJW010000239.1:0-10229 GCA_046730875.1 Actinomycetota bacterium
CTGTTCGAGTGTCCAGCCAGGGCACGCCGGAACGGCGCGGGCAAGCATGGCTTCCGGCTGACTGGCGAGCGTGCCGAGAAGTTGCAGGGAGCTGGCCAGCTCAGCGAGGTATCGATCGGGCGGCATTGGATGAGCCTAGCGCGACGGCGCCCGGCGAATCTTGTCCGCGCCCGGTCGGGTGTCTGCCCCATCGCCTCAAAACCAGCGGCCTTTGCAAAGCCAGCGGCCGCCAAAGGGGGCTTGGCGGCGGCGCCGAAGGAGGCCTCCGAAGAGAGTTTTGGGCGGGCTAGCAAGTAGGCAGTCGCGCTCTCCACGTAGCGGGCAGGTAGTGCCCGGTAATAAAGGGGAACCACCCCGGAAAAGTCGGGTAGGAACCACTCGCGCGCTGATCAGGACCGACTTTTAGGCTCCAGAGTACTGGGTTAATAAAGTCAATGTAGTGATCAGAAACGGGTCTCAGCCATGCGTGATCAAACAAAACCTCGGGTATTTTCTGGCCAATTTTCTGGCCGTTTTCGCGGCGGACTTATGGGTGGGGCGCCGCGCCCTCGACACCGGCGAGCGGAGGTGCCGCTCGCGTCGTCCCGACACCGGCCCTGGCCACGACGAGCCTGGGCCTCTTTGCTCTCGGCGTCGCTTGCACTGGCCGGGCTGTCCGTCACCGGGATCGCGGCAGCGGATGTGGGCACCATCGCCTACGACTCCCTGCGAACGGGGTGGGACCGGGACGAGCCTGCACTCTCGCCGTCGGCGGTCTCATCTTCGAATTTCGGCAAACTGTTCTCGGCAACCGTGGACGGGCAGGTCTACGCCCAGCCGCTCGTGGTGGGGAGCACGGTCATAGCCGCAACGGAGAACAACGCCGTCTATGGCCTCGACAGTGTCACGGGTGCGGCCAAGTGGACGCGCAAGCTCGGGCCTGCGTGGCCGGCGTCGACCGTTCACTGCGGTGACCTCACCCCCAATATCGGAATTACTTCCACTCCTGTCTATGACCCGGCTTCCAAGAGCGTCTTCCTGCTTGCGAAGACGAATGACGGGGCCAGCAAGCAGTTCCCGCACTGGTACATGCACAAACTGGATGTGGTGACCGGCGCGGAGAAGCCAGGGTTCCCTGTCACCATCCAAGGCGCCCCGACAAATGACCCCACCCGCCCGTTCAACCCGATGACGGCGATGCAGCGCCCGGGGCTGCTGCTCCTGGACGGTGTGGTCTACGCCGGATTCGCCAGCCATTGCGACTACACCCCCTTCGTCGGCTATGTCGTCGGCGTATCGACCGCCGGCAAGCAAACCACGATGTGGGCCACCGAATCAGGCAACGCTAATGCCGAAGGCGGAATCTGGCAGTCCGGCGGGGGACTGGTGTCCGATGGTCCCGGTCAGATCGTGCTGGCGACCGGGAACGGCATCTCCCCGAAGCCGGGCCCGGGCTCGAAGCCCCCCACGACGCTGGCCGAGGCTGTGGTCCGGCTCCGGGTGGGCAGCGACGGCAACCTTAAGCCAACCGACTTCTTCAGCCCGGCCGACAACGCCAAGCTGAACCGAAACGACGCGGACCTGGGAGCCGGAGCCCCCCTCGCCATCCCGGACGGGTATGGAACAAGCAAGCACCCCCATCTGCTGGCGCAAATCGGTAAAGACGGCACCATGTACCTGCTGGACCGGGACAACCTGGGCGGCATGGCGCAGGGACCCGGCGGAACCGATGCCGTCCTGGACAAAGCCGGTCCTTACAACGGAGTGTGGGGAAAGCCTGCGTTCTTCGGGACCAGCAGCGGTGGTTACGTCTACGTCGTCGAGAGCAACGGTTACCTTCGGGCGTTCAAGCTGGTGCCGAGCGCTGATGGCGGCGTCAGCCTCGCCGCCGTCGGGACCTCCGCCGGCACGTTCGGGTTCAGCTCCGGCACACCGGTGGTGACGTCCTCCGGCAAAGACGGGTCCTCCGGCCTCGTCTGGGTGGTTTATGTCACCGGAGGAACCGGGGCCGGTGCGGAATTGCGGGCCTACCGCGCAATTCCGGATAACAATGGCCAGCTCAAAGAGGTGTTCAGCGCCCCGCTGGGGATCGGGGCCAAGTTCTCCACGGTGGCAACCGAAAAGGGCCGTGTGTACGTCGGAACCCGCGACGGACATGTGCTTGGGTTCGGCGCCCCGACAACGGCTGCGGTGGGGGCTAAGGGCACTGACCTGGGCACCGCCAAGGTGGGTACCGCTGCAGCCGGCACTGTTACGGTCACCGCGTCCCGAAACGTGACGATTAATTCCATCACAGCAAGCGCACCGTTCAAGATCGGAACGTCGCTGACCCTGCCCCGGAAAGTGTCCAAGGGGGCAAGTGTGGCGGTGCCGGTGACGTTTTCGCCCACGGCCTGGGGCCAGGTCGACGGCACGCTGACCGTCAAGACGTCGGACGGCGAGACCGTCCTGCTCGGCGTCCACGGTGTAGGCACGAAGGACGGTCTGGGCGCCACCCCTGCCCTGATCCAGTTCACGGACGTGCCGACGAAGACGAGCAGCCGGGCGACGGCCAACATCGTCAATACCGGCACAACCGCCGTCAAGATCACCCGCGTCACCCTGCCGGCCAACTCGGCGCTCAAAGTGGATGCAGGCACGGCGCCGGTCGTGGGGCAGACGATCCAACCCCTCGCGTCAATTCCGGTGTCCCTGACCTTCAGCCCCACCACGGCTAACCCGGTGACCGACTCGCTGGCCGTCGTCAGCGACCGCGGCGGGGTGACCGTAAAGATTTCCGCGACGGCCGTCTCCGGAACAGCGCACCTGGAGGTGCCGCGTTCGCTGGACTTCGGTGACGTCCCGGCCGGGACCTCGGTGACCAGGGCGTTCCCGATCAAGAACACCGGCAACGTCCCGCTGACCATCACGAAGGCGAAGGCGCCGGAGGGGGTCTTCTCGACGACCACTCCCATCTCCGAGGGCTTGAAAATTCCCGCCGGCGAAACCGCGTACCAGACAGTCACCTTCGCGCCCACGGCAATCGGGCAAGCCGGAACGAGCGAGACCTTTTACCTCCTCACCGCGGACGACGGCCAGACCGCACAGAAGGTCATGCTCACCGGAAAGGGAACCGACGACCCCATAGCTGCCTACGCGTGGAAAATCAACGCTGGCCGCCCCGGGTCGAGCCTGGGCCGGTCGCTGACCGCGGAGTACACCGTGGGCGTAGGCAAGTGCCAGGACTACACCAGAGGCGTGATCTGCTGGTCAGCCAAGACCGGGGCCCATGCGGTCCTCAATGAGATCTACAAACGTTACAAGGCCGAGGGCGGCGCCGCGGGTGTCTTCGGCTTCCCGACCTCAGACGAGAAAGTGTCGCCTGACAAACTAGGGAAGTACAGCGACTTCTCAGGTGCGGGCGGCTCCTCGATCTACTATTCGCTGGCCACCGGGGCGCACTCGGTGTCCGGTGCCATCCGATCCAAATGGAGGGCCCTGGGCGCGGAGACGGGACCGCTGGGGTATCCCATCACGGACGAGAAGAAGGCACCCGACGGGGTGGGGCGCTACAACCACTTCTCCGGTGCTGGCGGGGCATCGATCTACTGGTCCCCGACCACCAGTGCGCACTCAGTGACAGGTCCGATCCGAGCCAAATGGGCGTCGCTGGGCTGGGAGACAGGCCTGGGCTATCCGACCAGCGACACGACGACGTCGGCGGACAAGGTGGGGAAGTACAACCACTTCTCCCGTGCGGGCGGAAACTCCATCTTCTGGTCGCCGACGACCGGTGCGCACTCAGTCATGGGTGCCATCCGAGCCAAATGGGCGGCGCTGGGCTGGGAGACCGGACCGCTGCGGTATCCGATCACGGACGAGAAGGGTACTCCTGACAAGCTGGGGCGGTACAACCACTTCTCCGGTTCGGGCGGAGCGTCGATCTACTGGACGAAGGAAACCCGGGCGCACTCGGTGACCGGTGCGATCCGGTCGAAGTGGGCGTCGCTCGGCTGGGAGTCGAGCCGGCTGGGTTATCCGACGAGCGACTCGTACACGGTATCCGTCGGTCGGGCAACGGATTTCCAGCACGGGCGGCTGACGTGGAACGCCACGACCAAGAAAACTACCGGATAGCGGGAGCCGGCAAGGCCGTACGCGAGCCGCACGCGCACCGCGCGCGTGCGGCTCCTTGCGGCCTTGCCGGAATACCGACTTCAGAGGAGGATGAGCGGCACACTCGAGGAGGCCCCGTCATGACCCAGCTTGGCAAATTTGAGCAGTATCTGATTGAGGAATTCTTCGACGATTACCGTTCCGGCGACATGAGCCACCGCACGTTCACGCGCCGGGTAGCCTTCATTACGGGCAGCATGGCGGCGGCATCGGCAGCCATGCTCCTGGTTGGATGCACGCCCCAGGAAGTACCCCGCAGCACTGATCCGATGCCGACGCCCACGCCGACGCCGCCGGGGACCGGCACTGCCTCAGCGGGCGCCGTGCCGGGGGCCAAGAGTCCCCTGTCCGTCCCGGAGGGGGCGGCAGGACTCACGACGGCGACGGTGCGGTTCGCTTCGGGCGGCACCGACATCAGCGGCTATCTTGCGCGGCCGGCGTCTGGCCAGGCCGGACCGGGGGTACTGATCTGCCATGAGAACCGCGGGCTGACCCCGCATATCCAGGATGTAGCGCGCCGCTTCGCCAAAGCCGGGTACGCGGCACTGGCCCTGGACCTGCTGAGCAGGGAAGGCGGTACCGCGGGTATGGACCCGGACGCTGTGTCGGGAGCACTGACCCACGCCGGCGCCCAGCGTCACGTTTCCGACTTCGCCGCGGCCTTCGACTATTTGAACGCCCAGGATTTCGTTGAGAAGGGGCGGATCGCCATGACCGGATTCTGCTTTGGCGGCGGCATCACGTGGCAGGCGGCGACGGCGCTTCCCGGGCTGAAGGCCACTTCCGCGTTTTATGGCCCCGCGCCGGATCTGGACAAGGTGTCCGCCATCAAGGCGGCCGCGTTCGGCGTGTACGCCGAGCTTGACCAGCGGATCACCGGCTCCCTGCCCGCGCTCCGTGATGCCCTGGCCAAAACCGACGTTCGGAACGAGCTAAAGGTCTATCCCGGCGTGAACCACGCCTTCCACAATGACACGGGGGACCGCTACAACCAGGAGCAGGCCACCGCCGCGTGGAACGACACCCTGGCCTGGTTCGGCAAGTACGTCTGAGGGCTCGCCGAGGCCCGCAATGTGCGGGCCATATTCGGAAGGCACCGCGGAACCACGCGGAACACATTGGCCGCCCCGAAGCTGTTTCTACTCTCCCGGGGCAGCGTCCGGCTGCACCGGGTCCGAGGGTCTGGATGCCCCCTCAAGGGGCCCGTCCAAAGCTTTCAGCGCGGTCAGCTGTTCCATCAGGGCACGCTCCGGGTTCCCGGGGTGCGCGGCAACCTGCTGGCGAAGCAACTTCCGGGCGAGGTGATGCTCCGGCGCGGTGTCGGCGAGGACGGATTCTATGATCCTGACGGCCTGGTGGCGGAGTCCAACCGCATTGGCGGCATGGTCCGCGCCCGATGCCAGGTCACCGGAATCCTGTTCTTCGGGGCGTCCGGGAGTGGACGACGGCTCCACCGACATGGGCTGTTCCTTTGTTTATCGTTCCGGCTGAGCCCGGAACCGGCCTGCCGCCTTCCCCCCATCCCGGGCCGATGGGACCCGGAGCCGAAAACGGGCCACCGAGACAAACCCTACAACGGCGCCGGGCAGCCGGCCCTAGCGGAAGCGAAATTTTCGGCAAGGTGATGCACAAATTGTGGCGGGGAGGTGCCCCCGTGTGCCCCCGGCCGCCGGCAGCACGTCGCGAATACCTGCAATGGTCATCTCCCCGAAAAGACCTGGAAATACTGGCCGCGTAGCCTCACAGCAAGAGATCCGTTCGAAAGGTAGTGCCATGCGTGTTGGACTGATCAGGGTGATGACGACGTCGGACCGACGCCTGCTTCACGCCCACGGGAAACTCCTGCAGGAAGCATTCGGGTTTACCGTTACGTCCCGCTGCATTCCGGACCAGCCGTCCGGTGTTTATGACCAGGCGTCGCTTGACTCTGCGGCGCCCAAAGTGGTCCAGCTGGCGCGGGAAATGGCCGGGGACGCCGACGCCCTGATCATCAGTTGCGCGTCCGACCCCGGCCTCGCCGCAACCCGGGCGGCCGTGAGTATCCCGGTCATCGGAGCGGGCTCCGCGGCCGCGGCCGCGGCAATGACCTTTGGCGGACGGATTGGCGTCCTGGGACTCGGAGCCCAAGTCCCGGGCCCCATCTCAGACACACTGGGCGAACGCATGCTGCTCATTGAGGGGGCGGGGCCGGTGGAAACGCCCGACGCGTTCCTCATGCCGGCCGGGATCTTCGACACCCTCGCCGCGGCCCACATGCTTGTAGAGGCCGGCGCGGACGTCATCGTCCAGGCGAGCACGGGCCTGAGCAGCATCGGCATGGCGGACGTGCTCCGCCGCCGGCTCGGGGTTCCGGTCATCGACGCCGTGACGGCAGCCGGCTCCATGCTCGTCTCAGCGGTTCTCGTCCGGGAACTCCAGACGGTTTGAATCCCGCAGCCGGCCTGCGCGCCGCGCCGCGGCCCGCCGACAGAACAGCCCCGCACCCGGATGGGGCGCGGGGCTGCGGGCCGAAGAGCCGGGCCTACTTGTAGACGCGGACCCAGTCGACCTGCATCTGCGAAGGCTTGGTGGCAGATCCGTCCGGGAACCAGTCCAGCTGCAGCGTCTGGTGCATGCCCACGGTGGGCTGGTGCGCCGGGTTCGTGTCGGAGAAGGTCTTCACACCGTCGATGTATCCGGTAACGCCGGCCGCAGTCCACTCCACGGCGTAGTTGTGCCACTGCGTGGTGTCGACGGACTTGATCGCGGAGGTCTGGAAGTTCGAACCGCCGCAGGCGTAGTGGAGGAAGAACTGTATCCTGGCCGTGCTGCTGCTGCCCTCGGCGTAGTCGATCTCGGCGCACTTGGGCGAAGGGGTATTGGGCCACAGGAGCACGACGGGGTGGTACTTCGTGTCCCGGGCGTTGGTCTTCATGCGCGTCTCCCACTTGCCGTATTTCTGGTAGGCAAATTTGGCCGACATGCCGCCCGTGGTGCCTGCTGAGTTCCCGGTGACCGTGGCCACGCCGTTGGCAACTGACCAAGCCTGCGGGCTCCGCACACCCTTGCCGGCGTGTCCGGCTCCGCTGTAGAGACCCCACTTGGTGGAGTCCGGTGCGCCGGCCTTGGAGAACTCGTCCCCGGCAACCACCGCACCCCAGCCGCGGGCGGTGGCTGCTTGCGAACCGTTGCTGGTCGTGGCGACGGGCTGGACGGCAGCGGCCGCGGCGGCCGTTGGGGCCGAGGTCGAGCCCTTGGCGGTAGCCGCTTGGGCGCCACTCTCTGCCGCGGGAGCTGTCGGTGCGACCGCGCCTGCGGCGGAGGCGGCCGCCTCGATTCCGGGATCCGCCGCCGCAGCTGACGCCCGGGCAGCTGCTTCCAAAGCAGGTTCGGTCGCTGCAGACTTGGTGGCCGACTCAGGGGCTGCAGACTTGGTGGCCGCGGACTTAGGTGCTGTGGACTCCGTTGCCGCCGGCTTGGCTGTGGAGGACTTGGCTGTGGAGGACTTGGCTGCCGAAGCCGCGGCGGCCGCGGCAGGGCGGGAGGCCTGGGTGGCCGGGGAAGTCGCAGCGGCCCCTGTCGTGGGAGCCGCGCCGCACGCGGTCAGGGACAGTGCGCCCACCGTCAGTGCAATCGCTAGTTTGTTGAGCTTTGCTGCCAGCAGCGGTGCTTTTTTGGGCGGTGATTTCTTGAACAACGGACCCCTCCGGGGTTTTGTGACTGGCACACACAACCGTCGCTACCAGGGCGGCGGCGAGTGCGGGAAGTTTCTCCGGCCCCTACCTCGAGGGCACGGGCGAGCAGACGCCCAACGGCGCAACCGGGCCCGATATACGCGCGGTCCGGGGCCCTGCTTTCGGGCCGGGCCTTCACGGCCGAGGGGCAACGTTACCGGACCGTTACGTGGTCCGCAAAACGTCCAGCGGTCGAGGGAGTCCGCTGCAAGGAAGGGCGGCTGCGTCGGGCGGGAGGCACAATCGCGGTCGATCACGCGGGCGAGCGGTCAACCGGCCGGTTGCCGTTGAGCTGCGCTGGATTTCATCCGTCCGTCCGCCGTAACGGCCACCGTCCCAGCTGGAGGACCGGATGCCGGGCATCAACGCGCGGCCTGCGCAGCGCGTTTTCACGTCGAGCTTCGGGAGGAAAGAATGGATGGGTGAGTGATGCCGGCGAATTCATTGACCTCGCGTTGCAGCGGGAAAGTTCCTGGCGGCGTGCGGACGAGCTCCGGACCCGGCTGGAAAACGATCCGGGAGGCAGCGCCCTCGGGTTCTACGGTGCTTCCGTGGGTGCCGTGCGCGGTACCGTGCGGGACGCCGGCCGCCGCTATCCCGGCCTGTCCCGTGATGAGGTCACCGCGCTGAGTTCGGAACTGTGGGCGGTGCCGGTTTTCGAGCGCCGCCTCGCTGCGGTTGTGCTGCTGCAAACGCACGTAAAGGTGCTGACCAACTCGGACCTCACCCGGCTTGAGGGCTTCATCCGGGAGGCGCGGATGCGGGACCTCGTGGATCCGCTCGCCGTCGACGTCGTTGGGCCCTTGGTGGCCGGACTGGACGTGCCGGCCCGGGTGCGGGCCGACAGTGTGCTGGACCGGTGGGTGCGCGAACCCGACGCCTGGCTGCGCCGGGCCGCGCTGCTCTCACCGCTGCTGGCGCTGCGCGCAGGCGCGGGGGACTGGGACAGGTTCGTCCGCCACGCCCATGCAGTTCTCGGTGAGCCTCCCCGGAGATTCACCCCTCGGCAGGGCGCCGGCCCGGACGCCGACGCCGACGGCGCAGCGGCCCGGGAGGCAGTTTCCCGGGTCCTTGCGGAGATGGCAACGAAGCGGCCGGAGCTGCAGTTCACGGCCGTAGAGATGTGAGACCTGACTCTTTGCCGACGGACCAGGCAGGACCTCCTTCACCCACACAGCCGTTCAATCTTCAGCCGTTCAGTCCTGCGGGCCGTCAATCCTTCGGATCGCCCGGATCGCCCGGATCGCCCGGGTCGCCCTGGCCGACGGCGCTGCCGGCCTCGCCGGACTGGCCGCCGGCGTTTGCCGGCGCTGCGAAAGCCCTGGCCGCCCGGGACCCGGCAACGGCGCTTGCAGCAATGGTGATCAAGGCTCCCACCAGCAGGGCCGCAGCCTCGCCGGGGATCAGGACCTGAAGCTGCGTGCCGATGCTCGCCGCCGCCACAGGCACACCGAGTTGGGCCGCCGACAATAGCCCGAGAGAGCGCGGAAGCCCCAGGAGCGCCAGGACGGCGTGGGTCAGCAGCGCCCCGGCCCCCAGGGCCAAGCCAAGGGCAAGCATGTCCGGATGCCCGGCCAGATCCTTGAGCGTCAGTGAGGCTCCCAGCCAGACGAAGAACACCGGACCGAAGAAGCCGTCGCTGAGGGCGAAGAGTTGCCGGGCCAGCCGCCTCGGTTCGCCGACGGCGGCCACCACCAGGCCGAAGGAAAATCCTGCGATCATCACCGACACATTGCTGAACGTCGCCACACCGGCCAGGGCGAAGAGTATGGCCAGCTGGATCCTCAGCTCAAGGGCAAACTTGCGGTTTTCCGAGACCCGGTGCAAGCGCGCGCGGATTCCGGTGCGCTCGAGCGATCGCAGTACGAAATAGAGCACCACCGCGCAGCCGGTCACGGCGAGCACGCCCAGCGCCGCCCGTCCCGCGTGGGGCGGATCCACCAGGAGCGGCAGCGCCACAATACAGGCCGTGTCGGCTATCGCCACCTGCGCGATCATGGTGACGACGTCGGGGCCGCCGAGGCGCAGGGAGTCAACGATGGGAAGGACCAGGGCGGCGGACGAGGATGCCAGCAGCACGACGTAGAGGGGAGCATGTCCGGTCCCGAAGAGCAGGCCGATGCCCGTTCCGGCCGCCACCGCTGCCGCTGCGGCCGCGGCCGCCAGGCGAGCGCCATTGCCGAGTGCGGAGCGGATCTGCGGATCCCGCACGGGAACGTGGGTTCCGGCCACGAACATCATCAGCGCAAACCCGACGTTGGCCAGCAGGCTGAACGTCGGATCCGCCGGGTCCACCAGGGCCAGGCCCGTCCGCCCGATCAGGATGCCTGCCAGTAGTTCGCCCAGAACCACCGGCAGGCGCCAGCGCACCGGCAGGGCAAG
>JBKPJW010000240.1:0-3380 GCA_046730875.1 Actinomycetota bacterium
CAGTCCACGCCTGCGGATCAGCTCACGGACCTCGTCCTCGACAATGCGTACAGCCTCCACGTCGCCCCCCGTATGACTGCCGCCCCAGTGCCGAGGCGATGAAAGTGGCTTAAACCTAGGCGGCACTGTCCCGGCGAACAAGGGGTAGAGCCCCTTCTGTGGATAACAACGGAAGGGTGGCACAACATCTTTCCCACTGGTCACAGCAGACTCACGGTTCTCACGTCTTCACTCGGGAGGCGTCGGATCGCGAAGGCCGTCCTTTTGAAGGCCCAGCCTCCTGGCCCTACGATCGACGGGGGACAAACTGGCCCCGGCGTTCCAGCGCGGTGTTCTCCGTGACGCTTTCATAGGCAGTATTCCGCCGTGGCGCTTCAAGAACGCAGGACGCGTCCCTCCTTGTGAAACGGTGCACTTATCCCATGAGTTTTCCCTTGAAGATCCCGGCCACCGTCCTGCGTTTCGGCGTGATCTTCCTGGTCCTATCCCTGTTCAGCACGCTGTGGAGCCTTGCATCCCCCCTGATGTCGGTCCCGGACGAACCGGCCCACACCATCAAGGCCGCCGCGGTGGCCCGAGGTCAGTTCCTCGGCACATCCGGCCAAACCCAGGGCGAAGAGCTACAGGTCGTGGTGCCCAAGTACATCGCCGATACCCAGTTCCTGGCCTGCTACGCCTTCAAGGTGATCGTCACCGCGGACTGCTCGCCCGGCCTCAATGCCGCAGACTCGCAGCCGACGACGGCGGGCACGTCCGCCGGCAACTACAACCCGTTCTACTACATCGTGGCGGGCCTGCCCTCCTTGATCCTGAGCGGCGAACCGGCCGTCTATGCCATGCGCATCCTCAGCGGACTGCTCTGCTCCCTGTTCCTGGCAGCCACCCTGTTCGCAACCACGCAGTTCGCCAACCGGCGCTGGCCCATGGTGGCGGCGGGGATCGCCATCACCCCCGTGGTTCTCTATCTCTGCGGGTCCATAAACCCGAATGCCCTGGAAATCGTCACCACGTCCGCGGTGTTCGTCAACCTTTGCCTGGTCCTTGACAATGTACGGGACCTGTCCCGATTCCGGTTCAGCATCGTTGCTGTGGGGGTCTCGGCCGCTGTCCTGGCCAACACCCGGGCGCTTTCCCTGCTGTGGCTTGCCTTGGCGGTCATCGCCGCCATGCTCATGTTCCCGCCACGGGATCTGATCCTGCTGGCGAAGAACAAGCTGGTGCTGGCCATGGCAGCCGTGACCGTCCTCGCGGCAGCGTGCGGCCTCCTGTGGCTCCAGAGCTCCAACACCCTCGCCAGCCTGCTGGGCACACCGGGCACCGTCACTCCCGAGCAGGCATTCGGCACCATGGTCGAGAGGACGTTCGACATCGCGGCGGCGTACGTGGCCCAACTCGGCTGGCGGGACACCAACGGCCCCACCGGCGTCTTCTTCTGGTGGGCCTGCCTCACGGGGGCACTCATGGTCGCCGCAGTATCTATCAAGGCGTGGCGGCCCCGGCTGGGGTTCATCGTGCTGTTCGCCGCCGCCGTCGCGATCCCGCCAATACTTCAGGCGCAGGTAGTCACGGAGCTTGGCTACATCTGGCAGGGCAGATACCTTCTGCCTGTGATTGTCCCGATGCTGCTGGCCGCGGGACTTGCCCTGCGCTTCCGCGCGTTTCCCGACTCCCTGTTCGCGAACAGGATTGCGGCGTGGGTCATCGGGATCACCGCGGCCGCGCACACGGCGGTGTTCGTCAATGCCCTGCGCAGGTACGGCATCGGCGTTGCCACCGAGGCCAACTGGAATGACATGTTCGGGGCCACCAAGTGGGAACCCCCGCTGGGCTGGCTGCCACTGACTCTTGCATACCTTGCGGTGACGGCGCTGGCGGGGGTCCTTCTCTACCGCCAGTTGTCCCCCCGCGGGGCCATGCTCGAGGAGCCTGTCAAGGCCGAGCGAACCCTCAGCTAGTCGCGGTGGTGGGCGCCGCCGGCAGGGGTCGCCGAGGCGTCCAGGTCAACGGCCTCGCCGTCGTTCGCCGGCGCGGGCTTGAAGATCCAATGCTTGTAGAGCAGGAAGTTCCATACGGTGGTGGCGATGGTCGCGATCACCTTGCCGAGTGCATAGGACTGGCCTGTGCCCGCGGTGAAATTGACGATCACGTCTGTCGCCACGACGTTGAATACGACGAGGGCTCCGTACTTGAGGAAGCTGACGTGCGCCCGCGCACCGGACTGGAAAGTGAAATTCTTCTGGACGAAGAAGTTGAAGACCAGGCTCGTGAGGAAGGCGATCGGGGTGGCGATCCACAGATCGACGTTGCCCACCTCGTGGAGGAGGGCAAGCAGTCCGAGGTCGATGGCGAAGGAAAGCCCGCCGACGACGAGGAACTTGACCACGAAGCCTTCGCGCACGATGGTTTTCATGCGGTGAGCCAGGCTCACAGTTCCATCACCATTGTTCGAACATACCGCCTGGAATCGTTGACGCGTCCGGGCACTTTGTTCAGCGTGGACATCCGTCAAGTCTAGACCCACGCCGGACAACCCGGACCGCCAGGCGGGTTGTCGGGCGTGATCGGATACCCCCTCGACAGGGCGGGACCGGCTAGGGTAATAGGGAACGGTTTCGGAGGCATTCCGGAACGGGAAGGGAATTTCTTTGCGCAATCGGTCCGCGGGCGGAGCTCTAGCCTGCATTCTGCTGTTGGGAATTGGAGTGACCGGCTGCTCGGGCGGCGCGCCCGTCAGCGAGGTCCGGGGTTCCCTCACCGCGATCGGCACGCCGGTGCAGAGGGATCCTATCGGGGCCTGGAGCAACGCCTGGAGCAAGGAACTTACTGCCACGTCGCTGAACTACTCCCCGGACGGATCCGACGTCGGGCTGACCGCCCTGGCGACGCGCCAAGCCTACTTCGCGGCGCTGGATGGCCCCCTCACACCGGAACAGCAAAACCAGACAAAGAACGTCTGCGGGCCCGCGGGGGCTTTTTCCGTTCCCGTTTCCGTGACGTCCATCGGCGTCGCCCTCAACAACCCGAGCCTGCGGAATGTGAAGCTGACCCGCGAAGTGCTGGCAGGAATCTTCTCCGGGTCCATCACCCGCTGGGACGCCCCTGAGATCGCGGACATCAACCCCGGAACCGCCCTGCCGGAGGATGACATCGTGCCGATCACGGCCACCGATCCCAGCGTGGAAACCGAAGCGGCCACAAAGTACCTCAGCGCCGACGCCGCATGGACCTCGGGGGTGTCCGCCACCTGGCCGAAGGTCGAGAACGCCGTCACGGTCAAGAAGCGCTCCGACCTTGCCGACAAGGTAGACAAGACCTCGGGCGGCATCGCTTTTATGGACCTCGGCTCGATCGGCAGCCGCTTTGAAACCGCGCTGCTCTCC
>JBKPJW010000241.1:0-1005 GCA_046730875.1 Actinomycetota bacterium
GGCCCCACCCGTCCCAACGAGATTGGCATGCACCGTGTCGCCTTCTCAGTCGATGACATTGACGAGGCCCTTGAGATCGCCGCGAGGCACGGCTGCCGGCCGCTACGCGGCGTGGCGACCTACGAGGACATCTACAAACTCACCTACGTTCGTGGTCCCAGCGGCATCATCGTGATGTTCGCCGAGGAACTGAAGAAAGAGAACTGACGGCCGAATCGGCGTGGCACCCCTGGTTCGGGCTCTTCCTTACGCCGCGCGTAAGCCTCGACCCTCGGACGGGCCGGCGATCAGCAGGACATTCTGGAAGACGTTGATCGACACGGCCAGTTCCTGCTCTCCCCGCCAGACCGGACCTTTCTTAAATACGTGGCCGCCACAACCCCGGTTGATCGTCCGTGCCGCCGGGCGACTTGGTATTGCCCCGGATGCGACAAAACGCTCTCACGGGTAGGCCGACGAAAGTCACGCGGAATTTCGGGTGGGGAAGTTCGGGGCAAGGGCGGGGGCATGGCGCCCCCGGTGGAGCGGGGGCAGTATGAGGGAATGAACGCTCCCAGCGCCGACAGTCCGATTCAGGGTGGCGCCGTTGACTACCGGGCCCACCTGCACCCGTGGACCCGCTATGTGGCTCTGGGCGATTCGTTCACTGAAGGTGTCGGAGATCCAGAACCGCGAAGCCCGGGGGGCCTGCGGGGCTGGGCGGACCGGGTCGCCGAAGAGCTGAGTATCGGGCACGAGGATTTCGCATACGCGAATCTGGCAATCCGCGGGCTGCTGCTCCGGCAGATCCTGGATGAGCAGGTGGGTCCTGCGCTGGCGCTGCAACCGGATTTGATAACGCTCAACGCCGGGGGCAATGATCTGATTTTCCGCCGAAGCGACCCCGATAAACTCGCTGTCCGCCTCGATGCCGGCGTGGAACTGCTGGCCTCCACCGGGGCAACGGTGGTGCTCTTCGCCGGCCCGGACTGGGGCGCGACACCTGTACTGGGACAGGTCCGCGGG
>JBKPJW010000242.1:0-2815 GCA_046730875.1 Actinomycetota bacterium
GCACGGCCCAGGGACCGTGCAGAGCCCAGCCCCGGGGACCGCCTAGTGGCGGGCGGACGGGAAGCGCCACCCGGAGCAACCCCTGGGTGATATCGACGCATCCAACCGTAAGCTCATGGAGCCAAACTTCTTGACGTAGAACTCGGCCAACGACGTTCCCGATGGTCGACCGGCCCGCGGAAGATGAGTCTACTTATGCCCGGTGTGGACCCTGCCGCAGTGAGTTGCGCGGAGCATCTCGCACAGATTGTCATGCCCGGCTGGCAGAGTGGGCGGACCGTTCTCGTGGCGGACGCGGGGCCGTGTCGCTCCTCGCGGGTCAGGGCGGCTCCCTCGCAATCGCCGGCGCCGCGCTACTGGGGGCGTCCTCGGACCCGCCGGCTCCCCCGAGGGCATCGACTCAGCCCTGGCCGAATTCAAACACACCCCACGTCAGGCTTCGACGCGACAACAGCTCCGTCCGCTGGAGGATACGACAAGACGACCCCCAGGGCGGAACGCCCTCAGTGGCCTAATGCCGATCAAGGCTGAGACGGGGAAACAGCGCCTCGGAGTTGCCGCGGTCTATTGCCGCGCGCACTTCGGGATCCAGCGGATAATTCTCGTACTGCATGTTCAGGAAATCGATCGCCGCAGAGGGGGCGAACGGGAAGTCAGTGCCGTATGTGATGCGACCCGGGTCAGCTACCTCGAGCAGGCTGGGCAACGCCGCCGGGCTGGCAGACAAGGCCACGTCGTAGTAAAAGCGCCGCAGGATGGACTGCTTCTTATCTCCCAACGCCGCCAGCGCGCTGAGAGCCAGCTCCTTGTCGAGGAGCATCGTCAAAAGGATCCTATAGGCAATGAAGGGCACGAAGCCGCCCGCATGGGCCAGGACGAACTTGATCCCGGGGAACTTCTCCATCGCACCGGACAGGACCAGGCTAATCGCCGTGCGGGTGGTGTCGAGCATGAAATCCGCGGCAAAGGCCGGTATGCCCGGCACCGCCGGGGCCGGAAGTTCACCGGGGTGGATGAAGACCACGGCCCGGCGGTGGTGCAGGAACTCCAGTAGAGGCTCAAACCCGGGATCTCCCAGGTAGCGGCCGTCGTTGTTGGCCAGCAACACGATCCCGTCCGCGAGCAGGGTGTCCAGGGCGTACCGGGCCTCTGCAAGGGCGCCTTCCACGTCCGGCAGTGTGAGCGTCGCAAAGAACCCAAACCGATCCGGCCGGGCGGCCACCACGTCCGCACAGAACTCGTTGACCTCCCTCGCCCTCAACCGCGCCTCCATCGCCTCCCCGAAGTAGACGCCGGGCGTGGAAAGGGAAAGGATGCCAGTCTGCACGTCGTGCCTGTCCATAAACTTCAACGCGGAGCGCTCGGACCACGACGGCAGAACAATCCCACCGGGGTGTATGCCCCTTTCACGCATCCACCGCGCATACCCAGGCGGAACGATGTGCTGGTGAGTGTCGATGCGGTACGGCCGGCCCATCCGAATCCCCTGCCACCATGTACATCACCGATCTGCGGGCCATCAGCGGATGCTAACAATCTACTCGCGGAACGGACCCGGGTGCAGACCAAGGGAAGCTGCCTACCGCGCTGGCCAACGCTCAGGGAGGCGGCTGTCTGAAGTGCCTGCTCCAACGTCAGAAATCTGACGCTTCGGCGCGGCAGCATCAGTCACTCGGTACCACAACCAAGCTGCAGTCCTTACTACTCCGAACCGTCGCCTGTCCGGGCATCTGGTGACAGCGGTAGCTCCATAAACACGTACAGCTCCCGCCAGGCGTTATCCAAACGCATCTCTGCCAACACGATTTCTTCCTTGCCGGCGTCATCACCACGCTGCCGCAACTCGTAGAGCTCGTTGTATAGCCCATCGACCTGATCCAAGCGCTTCTTGAATTCCATGTCAGCCATCACAAGAGACTAGCTGAACGACAGCGAACGAGGACAGAGCCCGGGCCCCTTTGCGGTCCCGGCGTCCCCGCTGGCTCTCCCTCCCAAGCCGCCGGGATTGCCTGCCCGAGAACTGCGGCGCCTTCATTGTGCGTATTCGCCCTGGGCAGCCGAACCAACCGACATGATCTGCAATTCACCCGCTGGCCGGGCTAGTTTTGGCCCACCCGGAAGGCTGAACCGTGACGAAGGTGAACTCTTTAGGGAAATTCTCGGTCGGTGGATGCGAGGATGATCGTTGCCCGCTCCGCCATGTCCGCGTAGTTCATGCGCGCGTTGTAGAGCGTGACAGCTTCCTGCTGAAGTTCGTCATGAAGAGCACATCCTGTACGCCCAGCGCATCGAACACCGATTCAACGTATACAAGTACAAGCCGCGACAGCCGAACTCTCCAAGAAAAGATGTTTCCATTTGGGCGCCTCTCCCCCACCAGCTCAGTTTGACAGAAGGTCCGCTATCGGCCCTCAAATGAAGGCGTCAGCAAGCATTACGCACCGCCGAGACGATGGCCGATAGCAGATAATGTGTGAGGTTCATGGCGCATTGCCCCCATTTTCAGCCTGTCGAGCCCTCGGCCTATTTGCGGTATTTTGCGGCTTTGTTACGCAACCGGAACGTCTAACGGCATATCCCTGGCACCCAAAAGGGCACCGGCGGAGATGATCTGCCCGTCCTTGATGACGGTACGCGTCTTGCTTTCGTCCCAGAGGATCGAGGGTTCATGGAAGGGATTCCCGTCAAGTATCACCAAGTCCGCGCAGGCCCCTAGGGAGATCCGTCCAAGGTCACCGCGCCGAAGCAGGGCGGCGTTGGTTGAAGTTGCCGACCGGAGGGCGCCGTACACGCCAAGCACTTCACACTGCAGACG
>JBKPJW010000243.1:0-2745 GCA_046730875.1 Actinomycetota bacterium
TCGTGGTGACCTACTTCTCCGGTATCGTGGACGAAAATGACCACATCCGGCTTGGTAGCTACCCCGGCGCGTTCAGCGGATTGCTGGGCGTGCAGATGGAAGAATTCTTTCCGCTGCGCGGGGGCGCAAGCGTCCGGCTCAGCGGCTTCGGTGCGGGCACCTGCTGGAACGAACTGGGCCGGGCCACCACCGCCGAGGTCCTCGCGGCCGTCGACGAAGGACCAGCCGCCGGTTCGCCGGCTGTGACACGCAACCGCGCCGGTAGCGGCCGCTCCTACTATGTCGCCACCACCCTGGCGCCGGAGGGCCTGGGCGAACTGCTCACCGTGATCTGCAACGATGCAGGTGTGCAGCCGCTGGTGCCCGACCTGCCCGACGATGTGGAAGTCGCCCGGCGCAGCAAGGACGGGACCGACTGGACCTTCTGCATCAACCACGGAGCGCACGCTGTCCGGCTGCCGCTGGAGGGCGTCGACCTCCTTACCGGTACCGAACTCGACGGCGGGCTCGGCCTCCCGGCCGGAGCTGTCGCCGTCGTCCGTTCCAGCGCCGCCCGACTGGTCGGCACCTTCCCAGCCACGCAAGCCTCTAAGGACTCCACATGCTAGCCGCCGCCCGCCATTCCGCCATCCTCGCGGAGGTCCAGCGTGAGCGGATCGTCCGAGTCGGGGACCTCGCCAAGTTGCTCGGCGTCTCGCTGATGACCGTTCGGCGGGATATTGAGGCCCTGGACGCGGCGGGCGCCGTGGAGAAGATCCATGGCGGGGCCAAGCTGCCTGGCGGAGCCAGCACCCACGAGCCGGGCTTCGAACTGAAGGTGACCCAGCTCAAGGACGAGAAGATGGCGATCGCGCAGGAGGCGGCGGAGCAGGTGCGCGAGGGCATGGCGGTGGGGCTCAGCGCAGGCACTACCACCTGGGCGCTGGCGCAGCTGCTGTCCACCGGCCCGCGGATCACGGTGGTCACCAACTCGGTGCGGATCGCAGACGTCTTCCATCAGAGTTCCTCCCCGTCCACCGTGCTCCTGACCGGCGGGGAGCGCACGCCGTCCGATGCGCTCGTGGGTCCGCTGGCCACGTCCGCCCTCAAGCAGCTGCACCTGGACGTCCTGTTCCTCGGCGTCCATGGTGTAGACGCCGAAGCCGGGTTCACCACGCCGAATGTGCTGGAGGCCGAAACCGACCGGGCCTTCGTCAGCGCGGCCCGCCGCGTGGTGGTGCTGGCCGACCACACGAAGTGGGGCACCCTCGGCATCAGCACCATCGCCGGCCTCGAGGAGGCGGACGAGCTCATCAGCGACGATCACCTGGGTGGCGAGGCCCGTCGCATCCTCGGCGAGCGCGTTGGACGGCTCCGCCTGGCCCGTACGGATTCGCGAGGCGATTGAACGAGCCGGTCGGTGACCGCCGATATATCGGCCCGCCGCTGTAACCGTATGCCGCTAGGCCCGCCTCCCGTTACGCCCCTACGCCGCTAGACCGGCATGCCGTTACGCCCGTACGAGGCGGGCGGCGTCGGCCAGAAGTTCCACGGAACGGAGCCTGGCCTGAGTGCCGGTGCTCTGATGTGCCACGATCAGCTCGTCGGCGTCGGCGTGCTCCGTGAACTCCTCGAGGTACTCAAGGACGGCATCGGGCGTGCCGACGGCAGAATACTTCATCATCTGCGCCATGTGCTGGCCCTGGGGCGAGTCAAGGATCATGTCAGCCTCGTCGTCGCTGAAGACCCGGCCATTGCCGAAGAACAGGGAGACCCTGGCCCGCTTGGTTGCCTGGAACATCGACTGGGCGTCGCTGGCGGAGTCGGCGGCAATGACGTTGACTCCGGCAATCACGTGCGGAGCGTCCAGCTGCGCGGAGGGCCGGAATTCGCGACGGTAGACGGCCACCGCATCCTGCAGCGCGTTGGGTGCGAAGTGGGAGGCGAAGGCGTACGGCAGGCCCAGCTGGGCGGCCAGCCTGGCGCCGAACAGGGAGGAACCCAGGATGTACAACGGCACATTAGTGCCCTTGCCCGGAGTGGCCTCCACGCCCTGGATGCGGGTGGGGCCGCTCAGGTAGCCCTGGAGCTCCAGGACGTCCTGCGGGAAGCTCTCTGCGGACATCGGATCACGGCGCAGCGCGCGCATGGTGTTCTGGTCGCTGCCCGGCGCACGGCCCAGACCGAGGTCGATCCGTCCCGGGTGCAGGGTTTCGAGCGTGCCAAACTGCTCCGCAATGGTCAGCGGAGAATGGTTGGGCAGCATCACGCCGCCGGCGCCAAGCCGGATGCTGGAAGTGTGGGCCGCAACGTGGGCGATCAGCACGCTCGTCGCGGAGGAGGCGATCGAGGACATGTTGTGGTGCTCGGCATACCAGATCCGTCGGTAGCCCCGGTCCTCGGCGAGCTGCGCCATGGCCACGCTTCCGGCGAAGCTCTCGGCCGCCGTCTGGCCCGGGCCGATGGTTGCGAGGTCAAGGATGGAAAGCGGAACAGTCACGGAAAAGCCGGCCTTTCGTAGCGGAGCAGTGTTCGGGCCGGAATCCGTCAAACGACGGTCCGGCGGCACCGGATTTCCGGTGCGGACACACTTGCATCAACGACGGCGGCCCCCGGGATATTTCTGGATCCCCCGACGCCTCCTCCAGGCCCTGCTACGCGCTGCTAGGCGCAGCCCGTCTACAGCTCAGCAGCTCAGTTGCACGAGTAGTTATAGTCGAGGCCGCCGGAGACGTACTGCGTCATCGAGACACGGCTACGCCTGTC
>JBKPJW010000244.1:0-8463 GCA_046730875.1 Actinomycetota bacterium
ATTCCAAAGACAGCGACAAACAGCAGTTTCTCGACACCCGCGGCTTCACCGTTAAATAAGTCACCGTTAAAAAGTCACGGTTGAATAGTCACCGCTGTATCGTCACGGTCTCAGAGCAACCGGCAAGTAGCCGCCCTCACAGAACAACCAACAAAAACCGCCTCCAACGAGCCGCCGGGCCAGCGGCCGGTCCCCGCCAGCCGGTCGTCCGCGGCGGTCCCCAGCGTCCGTTTACCAGCGCCCGAGAATGTCGCTGGCCAGTACGGTAGCGGCGGGTCCCGCGGTGGATGATCGCAGTACGTGGTTTCCCAGCAGTGCCGTGACCGCCCCAGCGCCGCAGAGCCGCGTCACCTCCCGGGGGCTGATTCCGCCTTCCGGGCCCACGATCAACAGCACTTCACGGGATCCGGCGTCGCCGGGGTCCGCGGTTTCCAGCCAGGATTCGAGGACGTCCCGCAGTGGGCGGACGGCGTCTTCGTGCAGGATGACGGCGAGGTCCGCGGCCGCCACGGCCTCCTGCAGCCCGGCGCCGTCGACCGCCGCCCTGACGTCGGGAATCCAGGCCCGGCGCGCCTGCTTGGCGGCGGCCGTCACCACCGACTGCCATTTGGCGTGGGCCTTCGCGGCCCGTTCCGCCTTCCACCGCACAATGGACCGCTCCGCCTGCCAGGGAATGACGGCGTCGATGCCCAACTCGGTGGCCGTTTCGGCGGCCAGTTCGTCGCGATCGCCCTTGGCGAGGGCCTGGACCAGGACCAGTCGGATGCTTGGCTGGGGTTCGTCCACAACGTCCCGGCACTCGACGGTCAGCTCGCCCGGGGCCACGGCGGTGACCGTGCCGGTCAGGCGCTTGCCCGCGCCGTCGGCGATGTCCACGGCCTCCCCCACCGCAAGCCGCTTGACTGTGACGGCGTGGCGGGCCTCGGCACCTTCGAGGACAAAGGTGGAGCCGGGGACCTGCTGATCCAACGTGCCTGGGGCGGTGAAGAAGACCGGGTTACTCACCGCTACAGGTTACCGAGCCGGTCCCGGAGTTTGGCGAAGACGCCGCCGCTGGCCGCGAGCTTTCCGGCCGTGAAGTGCTCGCCGCGCAGCTTGGCCAACTGGCGGAGCAGGTCTTCCTGGGCGGCGTCGAGCTTGCCCGGTGTTTCGACCTGCAGGTGCACCTTCAGGTCCCCGCGCCCGTGGCCGCGCAGGTGTGTGACGCCGAGGCCGCGCAGGGTGATGATCTCGCCGGACTGCGTGCCGGCCCTGACGTCGATCTCCTGCTGCCCGTCGAACGTGTCGAGCGAGATTTCGGTGCCGAGCGCGGCGGCCGTCATGGGAATGTTGAGACTTGCGTGCAGGTCATCGCCGTCGCGGACGTAGGTCGAGTCGTTATTGACCCGGATCTCCACGTACAGGTCCCCGGCGGGGCCGCCCGCGGGGCCCGCCTCGCCCTGGCCGGAGAGCTGGATGCGGGTGCCGGTGGCAACGCCGGCCGGGACCTTGACCGTCAGTGAGCGGCGGCTGCGGATCCGGCCCTGGCCGCTGCATTCGTTGCAGGGGTCCTTGATGATTGTGCCGAAGCCCTCGCAGGACCCGCAGGGGGCGGACGTCATGACCTGACCCAGGATCGAGCGCACGGCACGCTGGACCTGGCCGCTGCCGCCACAGATGTCGCAGCGGACCGGGTGGGTGCCCTCGCGGCAGCAGGAGCCGTCGCAGGTGGGGCAGACAACGGCCGTGTCGACCTCAAGCTTCTTGTTCACACCGAACACCGCGTCGCGGAGATCGATGCGTACGCTGATCAGCGCATCCTGGCCGCGGCGGACGCGCGACGCCGGGCCGCCCTGGCCGCCGCCGGCGCCGAAGAAGGTTTCGAAGATGTCCTGGAAGGCGAAGCCCTGGCCTGAGTAGGTGCCGCCGCCGAAGCCGTTGTCGGTGCCGTTCTCGTTGCCGGTGGTGTCGTAGACCCGGCGCTTTTGCGGATCAGAGAGGACCTCGTAGGCGTGGGTTACGGCCTTGAAGCGGTCCGAGGCGTCCTCCCCCGGGTTCACGTCCGGGTGCAGGGTCCGGGCCAGTTTCCGGTAGGCCTTCTTGATCTCCTCCCCCGTTGCGTCGCGGGAGACTCCAAGAACGTCATAGTGGCTGGTCAAAGTGTGTATCTCTTCCTTTTTGTACTGCCAGTGGGGCACTGCCTGTGGGGCAAGAAGTCGCGTTAGGTCCGGGCCGGTCAGGGGCCCAGGATCCTCGAAAGGTAGCGGGCCACCGGGCGGCCGGCGGCCATGGTTGTGGGGGAGTCCATCCGGGTGGGCCCCAGGACGCCGACCTTGGCCGTGGCGTCGGGGCCGTAGCCGGTGGCAACGACGGATGCCTCGGCAAGGCCGTCGTAGGGGTTTTCCCGGCCGATGCTGACCGTGACACCGCGCGGGTCTTCGGCCATTTCGCTGAGCAGGCGGAGCATGACCACCTGTTCCTCGAGTGCCTCCAGCACGGGGCCGATACTGAGCGGGAAGTCCACATTGGAGCGGGCCAGATTGGCGGTGCCAGCCATGACCATGCGCTCTTCGCGGCCGCTCGTGGCCAGGGCTTCAAGGCCGCGGGCCAGCGCCTGGGCTGCTCCGCGGCGGGCCGGCGGACAGCTGGCGACGACGGAGGGCAGCAGTTGCGGCAGCAGGCTCAAAGGGGTTCCGGACAGGCTTGCCAGGAACCGGCTCCGCAGCTCCGCCAGAGCGTCATCGGGAAGGTCCTGCCCGACGTCGATGACGCGCTGCTCCACCTTGCCGCTGTCCGCTATCAGCACCATCAGCACCTTCCGGGGTGCCAGCAGCACGAACTCTATGTGCCGCACCCTGGCGCGGCTGAGCAGCGGATACTGCACGACGGCGACCTGGTTGGTCAGCTGGGAGAGGAGCCGCACGGTCCGGTCGAGGACGTCGTCGAGGTCCTCCGATCCTTCCAGCAGCGCCTGAATGGCGCGCCGCTCGGCATGGGACAACGGCTTGACCGCCGAGATCTGGTCGACGAAGAGCCGGTAGCCCTTGTCCGTCGGGATTCGGCCGGCACTCGTGTGCGGCGCCATGATCAGGCCTTCGTCTTCAAGCGCCGCCATGTCATTTCGGATCGTGGCACTGGAGACACCGAGATGGTGCCGTTCAACGAGCGCCTTGGATCCAACGGGCTCACGGGAATGGACGTAGTCCTCCACGATGGCGCGCAGCACTTCGAGTTTGCGCGGTTCGCTCATGCTCCACCTCCAATCGACTGTCCCGCAGTCGGTGCCGCCCCGCAGTGTACGCTTCGCGTCCGGAAGTGGTGCCCGGGCGGACCGCGACTGGACAGGGGTTAGCACTCGACATGCCTAAGTGCTAACCAGTCTAATATGAGTCGCCGCGTTGTTAGCATTGGATTCGCTCCAGGCGTGGCCCGCGGGATCGCGTTTGGCGTTCCGCCGGTGCTGAGACTGTGGCAGCCGCTGCGGTCGCCGCGCCCGGAAAGGCCGGGTTCCGGCCCCGGGGTGTTCCACTGACCGCCGTTCATTTTCCGAGTGCAAGGTAAGCGTGTAGAGATGTCGTACCAGAACTGGGGACCGCAGGACCTGTCCGCGCCCGCCAAGACCCGGCTGCCGGAAGTGCCGGTGGCGCGCGGGATGGTCCTCGAGGAGGTCCAGTCCGGCTGGGTGGGTGCCGTGACACGGGTGGAGAAGTCCGGTGGCATGCACGTGGTGGCGCTCGAGGACCGGCGCGGCAAGTCCCGGTCCTTCCGCCTCGGCTTTGGCTTCCTGTTGGAGGGCCAGCCGATCCGGCTGATGCCTCCGGCCCCGAAGACGGCGGCACCGGCCGCCGGTGCCGGCCGCACGGCGTCGGGCTCGGTCCGGGTGGCGGGACAGCGCGCCCAGGTGGCGAAGGCCAGCCGCATCTGGGTGGAGGGCAAGCACGACGCCGAGCTCGTGGAAAAGGTCTGGGGCGATGACCTCCGGGTAGAGGGCATCGTCGTCGAACCCCTGCACGGCATTGACGACCTCGCGGCTGCCGTGGCCGAGTTCCGTCCGGGCCCGGGACGCCGACTGGGGGTGCTCGTTGACCACCTGGTACCGGACTCCAAGGAATCGCGGATTGCCGACGCCGTCATGGCTTCGCCGGGCGCCGCCGGCAACGTGCTGATCGTGGGCCACCCCTATGTGGACGTGTGGCAGGCCATCCGGCCCGCCGTCCTGGGCATCGAGCAGTGGCCGGTGATCCCCCGCGGCATCGACTGGAAGACCGGTATCCTGACGGCCTTCGGGTGGCCCCACTCCACGAAGGAGGACATCGGCCTCGGCTGGCAGAAACTCCTGGGGGCTGTCCGCAGCTACGCTGACCTGGAGGCGTCCCTGCTGGGCCGGGTTGAAGAGGTCATTGACTTCCTTACCGCGCCACAGCCCGGCGAGGCATCCGCCCGCTGATCTCCATTAACGCGCCCAAGCAAGTATTCTTGAACAGGCGACCCGTTCCCGACGCGGTCCCGGCAATTGAAGGTACAACCCAGGCAGCAACGCATCTCCGCAATCCGAAGGGCTTCACCGTGGCAGACAACGCACGCGAACACACGGACAACCAGGCCGGCCATGGTCAGGCTCCGTACCATGGCGTTCCGGCAAATGCGCTGCCGCTGACGGCCAGCGAGGACCGGCAGTGGGCTACGCTGGCGCACTTTGGCGGCATCCTGGGCTGTGTGCCTTCGCTGCTGATCTACCTGATCTTCAAGGACCGCGGCCCGTTCACAGCCCAGGAATCCAAGGAAGCCCTCAATTTCACGCTGCCGCCAACCATCGCCGCAGTGCTCGCCAACCTCCTGGTCTTCATTCCCGTGGTGGGCAATCTCTTTGCCGTACTCGCAACGGTGATCTGGATTGCCGTGACCTGCTTCTCGGTGGCGGCGGGCATTCACGTCAACCGCGGCCAGCCGCACCGCTACGAGTTCAACCTTCGCTGGATCAAGTAGCTCAGCGCCTTCTACTAAACCGGGCCTGACCCTGGGACGGGGCTAAACCCCAGGGCCGGCTCTTTGCGTGCCCCAGCTGCTGCGACGGATTTCCGCCGCGTTGGTGCAGCTCAGTCAGGGGGTTTAGTCCGCCATTTTTAGTCCGGCAGCTCAGTCAGGGAGTTTGGTCCGGCAGTTTTAGTCCGGCAGGATCCTGCGGACCACGGCGTCGGCCAGCAGCCGGCCCTTGAGCGTGAGGATCAACCGTCCCTTGAAGGCTCCGGCGGGGTCCACCAGGCCGTCGGCGATCAGGCCCGCGACGGCGTGCCGGCCGGTGTCGCCCAGCCCGCCGAGGCTCGGGATGTCCAGTCCGGTGTTCAGCCGGGCTTCGAGCATGACGCGTTCCACGTTCCGGGTTTCGGTGTCCAGTGTTTCGCGTCCGGCGGCGGGTGAGAGCCCGGAGCCCAGCCGGTTCGCGTAGGCGGTGGGGTGCTTGACGTTCCACCAGCGCACGCCGCCCACATGGGAGTGCGCGCCGGGGCCGATCCCCCACCAGTCGTCGCCGCGCCAGTAGGCGAGGTTGTGGCGGCAGGCCTGCTCCGGGGTGCGGGACCAGTTGCTGACCTCGTACCAGGAGAGCCCGCCGGCGGAAATCAGTTCGTCGGCGAGCTCGTACTTGGCGGCGTGGTCGTCGTCGTCGATTTCCGGTACTTCGCCGCGGCGGATCTGGGCGGCAAGCTTGGTGCCGTCCTCGACGATCAGCGCGTAGGCGCTGATGTGGTCCGGGCCGTAGGACAGTGCCGTTTCCAGCGAGTAGCGCCAGTCCTCGAGCGACTCCCCCGGCGTCCCGTAGATCAGGTCGAGGCTCACGGCGAGCCCCGCCTCCCTGGCCCACTGGACCACCTGCGGCACGCGGCTGGGCGTGTGGGTGCGGTCCAGGACCTTCAGGACATGCGGCACGGCGGACTGCATGCCGAAGGAGACCCGGGTGAACCCGGCGTCGGCCAGCAGTTGCAGGGATTCGGGCGTCACGGAGTCCGGATTCGCTTCCGTGGTCACCTCGGCGCCGGGCTCCAGGCCCCACGCCGCGATGGAGGCGGTGAGGATGCGGGCCAGGTCCTCCGCCGGCAGCAGGGTGGGCGTACCGCCACCGAAGAAGACGGTGCTGAGCGGGCGGCCCGGCAGTCCGCTGCCCTTCAGGACGCGGGCGGCGAAGTCCACTTCAGCGATGGCGGTTCCTGCGTAGGCGTCCTGCGAGGCCCCGCCGCCCAACTCGGTGGCAGTGTAGGTGTTGAAGTCGCAGTAGCCGCAGCGCACGGCGCAGAACGGGATGTGCACGTAGAGCCCGAAGGCACGCTGATCTGCGCCCTGCCGGGCCTGGCCGGGCAGGAGCCCGTCCGGCGGCGCGGGATCGCCGAGGGGAAGAACGCTAGGCATGGGCCCGGCCCGCCGACACTGCGGCAACAGTCATGACGAGCACCGCTACTTCTTGGCCTTGTCCTTGGATTCGTCCGTGGTGAGGGCTGCGATGAAAGCTTCCTGCGGCACCTCGACGCGGCCCACCATCTTCATGCGCTTCTTGCCTTCCTTCTGCTTTTCCAGCAGTTTGCGCTTTCGGGTGATGTCACCGCCGTAGCACTTGGCGAGCACGTCCTTGCGGATGGCGCGGATGCTTTCACGGGCGATGATCCTGGAGCCGATGGCCGCCTGGATGGGGACCTCGAACTGCTGGCGGGGAATGAGTTCACGCAGCTTGCCCGTCATCATCACGCCGTAGGCATAGGCCTTGTCCCGGTGGGTGATGGCGGAGAACGCGTCAACCTGCTCGCCCTGGAGCATGATGTCCACCTTGACCAGATCGGCCACCTGCTCGCCGTCGGCCTTCCAGTCCAGCGATCCGTAGCCGCGGGTCTTGGACTTGAGGATGTCGAAGAAGTCGAAGACGATCTCCGCCAGCGGCAGGCGGTACCGGATTTCCACCCGGTCCTCGGAGAGGTAGTCCATGCCGCCCATGACGCCGCGCCGGCTCTGGCACAGCTCCATGATGGCGCCGACGAACTCGTTGGGAGCGAGGATGGTGGCGGACACCATCGGCTCGCGGACTTCAGCGATCTTGCCGGTGGGGTATTCGCTGGGGTTGGTGACGTGGACGATCTTCTTGTCCTCCAGCGTCACCTCGTATTCCACGTTGGGAGCGGTGGAAATCAGGTCCAGATTGTATTCGCGCTCAAGCCGCTCACGGGTGATTTCCAGGTGCAGCAGGCCCAGGAAACCCACCCGGAAGCCGAATCCCAGCGCGGCGGACGTTTCGGGCTCGTACACAAGCGCGGCGTCGTTGAGCATCAGCTTCTCCAGCGCATCGCGGAGCACCGGATAGTCGGTGCCATCCAGCGGGTACAGGCCGGAGAAGACCATCGGCTTGGCATCCGCGTAGCCGGCGAGGGACTCGGTGGCCGGCTTGGCCAGGTTGGTGACGGTGTCGCCCACTTTGGACAGGCGGACGTCCTTCACACCGGTGATGAGATATCCCACTTCACCGACGCCGAGGCCCTTGGACGGGGTGGGTTCCGGGGAGCTGACGCCGATCTCGAGGAGTTCGTGAGTGGCGCGGGTGGACATCATCTGGATGCGTTCGCGGGGGTGCAGCATGCCGTCAACCACGCGGACGTAGGTGACCACACCGCGGTAGGTGTCATAGACCGAGTCGAAGATCATGGCCCGGGCCGGGGCGTTCGGGTCACCGACGGGCGCCGGAAGGTCGCGGACGATCTTGTCCAGCAGGACCTCGACGCCCATGCCGGTCTTGCCGGAGACGCGGAGCACGTCGTCGGGGTCGCCGCCAATAAGGTTGGCCAACTCCGCGGCGTACTTCTCGGGCTGGGCCGCAGGGAGGTCGATCTTGTTCAGGACCGGGATGATCGTCAGGTTGTTTTCCATCGCCAGGTAGAGGTTGGCGAGGGTCTGGGCCTCGATGCCCTGGGCCGCGTCGACGAGCAGCACGGCGCCTTCGCAGGCGGCGAGGGAACGGGAGACCTCGTAGGTGAAGTCCACGTGTCCGGGGGTGTCGATCATGTTCAGTGCGTAACTGGTGCCGTCGAGCTCCCAAGGCATGCGGACGGCCTGGGACTTGATGGTGATGCCGCGTTCGCGCTCAATGTCCATGCGGTCCAAGTACTGGGCCTTCATGTCACGGGACTGGACGACGCCGGTGTACTGGAGCATCCGGTCGGCCAGTGTGGATTTGCCGTGGTCAATGTGCGCAATGATGCAGAAGTTCCGGATGAGGGCCGGATCTGTTGCGGCGGGCACCGGGGCGGTGCGGGCCATGGGAGACACGCAGGGTCCTTACTGTTGGCATTCACGCGGCTGCCGCCAGGACGCACCAAAGGCACCCTGCGGCTGGACCGCACATTTGGAACTTCCAGTCTCCCACGTCCGGGCGTATCGTATGGCATTCAGGTCAAACCGGTACAAGGGGCCCGGCGATAGTGTTGCCCTATGCCTATCAACCTCCGCTCC
>JBKPJW010000245.1:0-12651 GCA_046730875.1 Actinomycetota bacterium
CTGCAGGCGCAAATGGACGCGCTCCGCACATATCTTAACTAGGGGAGACCTTCAGTTCGCTGCGAGCCGACCTGGATCGCCGCCACGTCGGCTGCTGCCGGGAGGAGCACGTCGTTGACGTAGCTGCGGTGGCCGGGGTCCTCGCGGTATGCGAGATAGTCCTCGGCGGTGGCAAAGTCTGCCACTACGGCAAAGTCATACGTGGGGTGACCGAGTTCGAGCGCCGGGCCCGCTTCGAAATGCAGCGCATTCATTCCTTCGGCGATGGTTGTAAGTTTGCGGACGATTGCCGCTGGATCTAGGGGCACTCCTTCCTTCCATCGGAACAGGGCAATGTGTCGGACAATGCGGGGCGCTCTCATGGAATCCTCCTTAAGATGAAGAGGCTGCTTCGGGGCCGATCTGCCCCGAAGCAGCCTCATTAGTTCGTTTTTTAGCTTCCTAGGCCGAGTTTGAACTCGTTCCAGATTTCGACGCGTTTGGCGGGATCTTCAGGAGTCTGGCCGAACACCATCTTGGAGAAAAAGGCCTCGCCATCCTTTGTTGCGGGGATCAGGGTGGCGTTGAGAGCTTCGGCGGTGAGCCCGGCTGATTCTGCTTCGGCCGAGGTTGCCTGCTGGTAGTCCAGGATGCCGCTGTTGCCGCTGGCGGCGATGAACTTGGCCTGCCATTCCAGGGTCTGTGTGTAGTTGATGAACTCGTATGCTGCGTCCAGCTTCTTGGAGCCGCCCTCTTTGACAATGGAGTAGTTATCGCTCCAGGCCGGTACGCCCTGTTTGATGATGTTGTTGACATGCAGGGTCTTGCCAGTGGCCGCGATGGCTTTGGAGCTAGCGATGTTGTTCAGGTACGCGATGGATGCCTCACCTCCGGCCAACTGATCGGTCTGGTCGTTGAAGCCGCTGGTCAGGCGCTTGATCTGGGGCCGTAGTTCAGCCAGCTTGGCTTCGAGCTGCTTGAACTGCTCGTCGGTGAGGTTGAACGGATCCTCGAAGCCGAGTGTCAGGGAAACCATGTTCAGAACGGCCTGGGATTCATCGAAGATCGAAACCTTGCCTTTCAGCGCGGGATCCCACAGCACGTTCCAGTCATTAAACTGTCCCTTGTCGTCCTGGTACTTCTTCAGTTCCGGAGATGCCAGTGCGGAATCGTCCATCCACGCCAGGGGCTGGTTACCCCAGTTGTACAGGACGCCATACAGCTTTCCGTCCTTGCTGCTGGCCGCCGCTTGCCAGTCGAACCCCAGTTTCATGGTGTTCAGGGCTGTTACCCGCGAGGTGTCGATGGGCTCCAGGAGGTTGGAGCTGGTGTAATTGTCGTACCACCCGGAGGTCACGAGTGCGAGATCCCATTGAGAGGGAGCGGACTTCACCTTCGCGAACATCTCGTCGGGGGACCCGACGTTGACGATGTTGACCTTTATTCCGGTCTTCGCGGTGAAGGCGTCCAGTTGTTGCTTGTCGTGGTATGTCTCCCACGACAGGACGTTCAAGGTCTTGTTCTCTGCACTGCTCCCCCCGCCCGGGCCGCCGCTGCATGCCGTCAGGGCCATGGCAACGGATGCCGCTAGCGCGCCCGCGATGAGCCTCAATGATGCACGTTTACGCATTTTTCTTGTCCTATCAGACGTGTTTATCGATGGGTGGAAGGTTCCAGGGCGCCCGCGCCGGGGATGGGCCCGGTGCCTGCATGTCCGAGTTCTCGAGCGAGATTCTGTTCCTCAGCTGCGTCGACCAGGTCTGATGTGAGTTTTGGTCCGCGCTTGCGGGCGTTAATCACCAAGATCAGGCCGGCCAGTGCGATACAGGTCAGGGAGCCGCCGCCGATCAGGGTGAAGGCTGCGTTGACCTCCGGGGTAAAGCCGAATCGAACGAGGCCCCACACATAAACGGGCAACGTCGGTTCAGTTCCTGCGAGGAAGAATGTCACAGCGATTTCGTCCATTGACATCGTGAATCCCAGCAAAGCGGCGGCCACGAGAGCCGCCCGGATACCGGGCAGGGTCACATGCCAGAACGTTGCGATCTTTCCCCCGCCCAGGTCCATTGAGGCCTGCTCCAGGGACGGATCAGAGACCTTGAGGCGCTGAAGCACCAAAAACATGACCAGGGGCGTGATGAATGCGGTGTGTCCGATGACAATCGTCCAGAATCCGGTTTCGATCTTGGCGAAGCTGAAGACGGCCAGGAACGAAATGCCCAGCACCATGCCGGGTGCGACAAGTGGGCTGGTCAGGAGCAAATCCAGCAGCTTTCCGCCACGCAGGCGCACTCGGTGGGATGTGAGCGCAAACGTGGTACCCGCAGCAAGGCTGATCAGTACAGAGGTGATGGCTACCTGGAGGCTGTAGAGGATTGCCGAGATCATCTGCGGATCCTGAAACAGGGCCTGGTACCAGGACAAGGTAAGCCCCGCCATAGGAAGGGTCTGAATCCGGCTGTCGTTGAAGCTGAACAGGGCGGTCACGATGAGCGGTAGATAGAGAAACAGGTATACCAATCCCAGGCCGAGGAGCCCGAGCGCGATGCCAATGAACTTGAAGTTCCGGGGTGGGCGGGCAGAGGTGGAGCGGTGTTCAGTCAAGGGGTGTCTCCAATCTTGTGAACAACGACACAATGGCCAGAACGACCAGTCCGGTGGCCACGATCGTCAGGCCGATCGCCGCCCCCATGGGCCAGTTGTTGGCTGCTCCGAACTGTTGCAGTACGAGCGAACCGAGCATGGTTCCCTCAAGCCCGCCGACCATGGCAGGCGTGACGTAGTCGCCGAAGGTCAGGACGAAGGCGATGCCGAAGCCAACCGCGGCACCCGGACGGCTCAAGGGCCATACGATCCGGCGGAAAGTCGTCCAAGAGCTGGCTCCGCAGTCCGCGGATGCCTGCAGAATGTGCCCGGGGATGCGGTCGAGCGAGGTGTAAATCGAGAGAAATGCGTACGGGATGGCTACATATGTCAAGGTGATGATGACCGACGTCTGGGAGTACAGGAACGCTTTGGACGCCTCACTCATGCCCAGAGCTCCGGCGACGCCGGCCAGCACGCCGTCCTCACCGAGAATGATCTTCCAGGCGAACACGCGCATGAGGTAGGAGACCCACAACGGGACGAGAATCAGCAGTGCCCCGAGTGCCTTATAGCGGCCAAAGGTCCGAACCACCACGTAGGCAGCGCCATAGGCGATCGCCGTTGAAATCAGCGAGGACGTCAGGGCGATGAAGAGGCTGCGGCTGAACAGGCTTTGAAAGACCGATGAGGACAAGGCGGACTGGAAGTTCTCAAGCGTGAATTCCGGGGTGACGGTTCCGAAGTCGTTGCTCCACAGGCTGTACAGCACCAGGAACAGGTTCGGCAGTAGCACCAGGACGATAACCCAGATGATTGCGGGTGCAGCCAAAAGCTTGTGCTTCCAGCCATGCCGCCGCGCTGGGCGGGACGGCACAGGACCTAGCTGCTTGTCGGGCCGGGGCCGAGCCAGGGTCGTCATGGCTTCCACCCGACAATGACAGACGCTTCAGCCGGCCACCCGACCGTGACGTTCTCACCCCGACGGACGTCAACGCCTCTGACCCGGGCAACTAGCGGTTCGCCATCCACCAGCAGCGAAAGCTCTTGTTCATGGCCGAAATAGATGACTTCCTCGACGACAGCAGGGAAGCGGTTCTCGAAATGCTGCGCCGCGGCACCGACCTCAATGCTCTCAGGACGAACGCTCACCGTCACCTTTTCGGCAGAGAGTTCAGCGGATGTGGCAATGCGCAGATTCCCCGTGCGGGCGGTGTGAGTGGATTGCCGAACGCAGTGGAACAGGTTCGTCTTGCCGATGAAGCTTGCAACGAAGGCAGTGGCCGGGTTTTGGTAAATCTCCTGAGGGGAGCCGATCTGCTCGATCACGCCGTTGTTCATGACGGCCACCCGGTCACTCATGGCCAGGGCTTCTCCCTGATCGTGGGTTACGTAAACGAAAGTGATGCCGACGTTGCGCTGCAGGTTCTTTAGGACAACAAGCATGGTCTCCCGAAGCTTGAGGTCGAGGGCGCCCAACGGTTCGTCAAGAAGTAATAGTTTCGGGCGACCAACCAGCGCCCTGGCTAGGGCGACGCGCTGTTTCTGCCCGCCAGAGAGCTGGTGCGGCAGCCGTTTGTCATACTCTGTCATGGCGACTTTGGACAGCGCTTCGTCCACCCGGGGCTTGATCTCAACCTTAGGGACGCGGGCCATCTGCAGCGGATAGGCAACGTTCGCCCGAACTGTCATATGCGGGAAGAGGGCATAATTCTGAAACACGGTGTTGACATCGCGCTTGTTGGGCGGAACGCCGGTGACGTCCTTCCCGTCGAGAAGGATCATGCCGTCCGTTGGATGTTCGAACCCGGCGATCATCTTCAGCGTGGTGGTCTTTCCACTTCCGCTGGATCCAAGAATTGAGAAAAACTCTCCCTTCCGAATGGAGACGTCAACGCCGGCCACCGCAGGTTTCTCAGTGTTTGGATACGTCTTCCTTACCGAGGAGAGCTGCACTACTACCTGAGAGTCTTCCAGGCTGCCTGCTGCGCCGCCCAGAGGCTCACTGCGTTCAGCTGGCTTGGACTCTGTCGCAGACATGTTCTGCGTGGGATGGGTCATGAAAATCTCCTGAAGAGCGGACGAGGGCCGGAGTTGGAGGGGCTAGCGGGATGGGCCTTCAACAGGAAGGCGCGCCGGGTGATGTGAGGAAGCCGCCCCTGGGTGAATCCAAAATCCTTTGTTTCCGACACTCCCGACATGTTCGTGTCAGCCTTCGGATGACGAGAAACGTCACCCGGACCCAGACGGCGCAACGTTCGATGTGCTCGAACACCGCTCAGCTGCATTGCTTCGCTCATGCATCAACGTTAAGTTCCTGCCCTAGCACAGGTCAAGACTTTTGGGGAAATAATGTTCGATGCAGCCGAACGTATTTCAACAAACCTGGCAAAAGCGTTCGATGAACTCCTTCATTCTTACACCCTGCGCCTATCCTCACGTGTTACAGCGCGGTAAACTTCTATTCGGTGGCACCGAACAGGCTTTGCTGTTTCGGGTGGCAGTGTGGAGGTGTGCGCCGGCAGTCATGCCGAGAGACTCTCTCGGTCGCAAAGGCAGACACCAAAAAGGGGTGGCAATGACCGACATCTTTGAACTTGACGACGAGGCCGAATCCGGAGATCTCATTGGACAACGTCTGCACGAGCTGAGGATGCAGTATCAGTACAGCATCAGGGGGCTCGCCGCCAGGGCAGGGGTATCGGCCTCGCTGGTAAGCGACGTGGAGAAAGGAAAAGTTGAACCGTCGATCTCGACGCTCAAGCGCATTGCAACTGCTTTGGGAACAAACCTCACATACTTTTTCTCCGAACAGACCCAGGACAAGGGCAGGGTCATACGGTCCGCCGAGCGCACGCAGCTCTCAGGCATGGCATCTACAGGAGTCAGCTTTGAGCTGGCAACGCCGGCCGAATCGGAAGCTCTGCAGGCAATTTACGGACGGTATGAGGTCGGAGCATCAACAGGAGACGAACCCTACACGCACGAGGGCGAGGAATGGGGCATGGTGCTCTCGGGCCGGCTCAAGGTCGTGCTCGATGACCAGGTCTACTTCTTGGAGCCCGGTGACTCGATATGGTTCTACAGCTCGATTCCGCACTTTATGGAAAACGTGGCTCAGAGCGTTACTGAATACATCTGGATTAATACGCCGAAAAGCTTCTAGAACGTTCGCGGGCCCCAGGGCAGATGTCTTCTCCAGTGCAGGCTGCGGGTTCTCGCCAAGGAGAGCAACGGACTTGCCTCCACCACTGTTCCCAGCAACCCTGACAGCAAGGAGGCAGTTCGCGTGCAGCGGAACTCCCGTGAAGCGATGATGGTCCCGTGGACCCAGGCCCGGTTTTGCGTTCTTGATGTGGAGACTACCGGCCTGGACCCGTACACGGACGAAATCATTTCGTTCGGTTCGGTGCCCGTTGACGAAGCCAGGGTCAGGCCTGCAGGCGCCGTGAACTTCCTGGTCAGACCGCACCGTTCTATTGACCCCAGATCAGTCAAGATCCATAACATCCGCAACTGCGATCTGCAAAACCAGCCATACCTGGAAGACCGGCTGCAGGACATCGAGGCAGTCGGTGAAGGCAGGTTCCTGGTGGCTCATTCCGCCTGGCTCGACGCAGCGTTCCTTACCAAAGTGGTCAGGAACCGCTCGTCCGTCTTTCGACGTCCAATGATTGACACGGCCCGGCTAGCCACCCGGTGCCTGGCATGTCCTCCTACCGGACGGGCCGATATCTCCTTGGAGTACGCCTCAACGATGCTCGGACTCCCGGTCCATGCTCCGCATACCGCGCTGGGGGATGCGATGACCACCGCCCAACTCTTCCTCGCCTTGGCCCACCGGCTCTCCAAGGACAAGGTTGTTTCGGTGGCCGACCTGTTGAGCCTCTCACAACGGCCCACGCCCTCATGGCGCCAGCGCTTTGTTCCTGAATTCTGGCCCAACCCGACAAGGCGGGCCATGTGAAGGAGATCGCTGACTTTCTCGCGAGCCACTCGCCGTATGCCAGTTTGGTGCCGGACGATCTTGAACGTCTTGCCCAGACGGTCGAGGTCGAGTTTTTCCCCGCCGGGCACGTTATCATCCGCTCCGGAGAATCCGGGATCGACCACATCTACATCATCCGGACCGGCAGCGTGGAGGTCTCCGACCGCGGCCGGGTCGTAGATGTGTTGGCAACCGGTGACACGTTTGGCCACGTCGCGGTTTTTTCCGGCCTACCGCCCGCTATGTCCGTTCAAGCCGTCGAAGACTCGCTGTGTTACCGCATGCCTGACCCGCGATCAGTTGTCGTGGACCCCGGCAAGCTGAAGTTTACCCACTACAGCACCCTGGTCGCCCGCCATCGCTTGATCGAGGGCGCCGGCGTGCAGTCCCGTATGGACACCAAGGTTACTGCCGCGATACGACCGGTCACGTGGTGCCAGAGTGAGGCCAGTGTTCGGGATGTCGCCAAATTCATGACCGATCGGGGCCTTAGATCCGTGCTGATCCACATGGGCGGGCGGATCGGAATTGTCACCGACGACGACTTCCGTTCCCGGGTGGGAACCGGTGAGGTTGGCCTCAACGAACCCGTGGGCCGGATCGCCAGCTGCCCGGTACACACCGCGCCCGAATCGTCGACCATGTGGGAGGCCTATCTGCGCATGGTGAAGGAGGACGTGCACAATATGGTCCTTGTTGACGGAAGCAACCAGCCGGTCGGAACCGTCAACGTAATCGACCTGGCTACGTCCGACGTACGGCATCCGCTGGTAGTCCGGAGTGCGGTTTCGTCAGCGCAGAGCGTCGAACAACTCAGCGAAGCGTGCGCCGTCTTAAAGCCGACAATCGTGGAGTTGTGGGAAGCCAAAGTCTCCTCGCTGCAGATCAGCGCCGTCATCGCCACTGTTGTCGATGCCGCCCTGCTGAAGGTTATTGAATTCGGCCTGCGTCCTTCCTCTGAGCTGCAACAGTCCTGGCTGCTCACCGGTTCGATGGCCCGACATGAACCGCTTCCGGACTCTGACGTTGATACGGCGGTCCTCTGGTTGCCGGAGGAAGGCCAATCAAAGACCACAATGCACGGGCGCGCCAGTGACTTTGTGACCAAGTTTGCGGCAAGCGGACTTCGCCCGTGCGACCAGGGCGCCAACGCTTCTGCTCCGCTTTTCAACCGGTCCTTGGGCGACTGGCAGGCAGCGATCGAGCGCTGGGTTACGAATCCGCAGGTCCCCAAGCACTTGATTCTGGCATCAACCGCGGCGGATTCACGGCCGATCACGAAGCCTTACCTGGGCCATCTAGTCTCTAAGCATGTCGTGGAGATTGCGGGCGCCCATCCGCCCTTTCTGCGGGCCCTGCTCCGCTCGGCCCTGCAGGACCGCCCTCCCATGGGATTCGTCCGAAATACTGTCATTGGACGTTTCGGTGAGGACCTGCGACATCTGGACCTTAAGAGCGCCGGCCTGCGTCCCATAGTTTCATTGGCCCGGGTCCTCGCCATCCAGACAGGCGATGCCCATGGCAGCACGGTCCAGCGACTGGACCGTGCTGGCTCCGCCGGGTTACTCAGCAGGGATGAAGCAGACACCCTAACCAGCGCCTTCACCATGTATCACAGTCTCCTCACAGAAGAGCGGATCCTGGATACTACGAGGTCAGAAACACCGAAGACTTCCATCGCCCCTGGCCAGTTGGACTCGCTGACGCGCCGTCACCTTCGTGACGGATTCCGGGCAACCGCGCAGATACAGGAACGGGTCGGAAAAGAGCTTGCGGGTACGTACAGGTTTTAGGTGGTCGGGGGTCCGGAGGCATGACTCCCTCACGGCATTCGGCCCCGCCAGCACCCAGAAGTGGTGCTGACAGGGCCGGACGGAATCCGGGCTCGGAGGATCAGAGTTTCACGCCGACGGCATGACGCCCCTTCGTAGCTTTGCCGCGACTTCAATCGCGTCGCCCTCCGGGGCCGTGGAGTGGCGGTCTGGTTTGGCGAGCATCAGGTAGGCAAGACCCGTCACGGTGACAATGGAAAAGCCGAGGAGGGCAATCCATTGGTCGTACCAGGGCATGCCTTCGGTACTCATGTCCGGTTTACCCAGCATCACCATTCCGGCCATCAGGTATAGAAGTGCTCCGACGTTGACGATGAGTCCCCACCGGCCGAGGGTGAATTGGCCTGCCGGGCGCCATCCCTTGGTCCGGGCACGCAGGGCTGCAAACACGACGATGGCGAAAGCGCAGTACCCCGCGAGCATCTGGAATGCCGCAATGCGGAACAGGGCGTCAGGGGAGAAATAGACATATACCACGAGGAATACGGGGACAACATTGGTGATGAGCAGGGCGTTGCGCGGCAGATGGGATTTGCTGGTTTTCGCAATCAGCTGGCTGCCGGGGAACATGTCGTCGCGGGCAAACGAATAGACGAGGCGGGAGACGGCAGTCTGCTGCCCCATCACCCCAGCGAGAAAGGAGATAAGTACAATGACGAGGAAGCATTTCATGCCTACGGTACCGAGCGAGCTCTGCAGAATGCCCGGGATCGGATTGACGTCTTTGCCACTGACGATGTCCGCCAGGTTTGGTGCAGCCATAACGTAGCCGGCGAATGCGAAGACGGCCGCTACTGCCCCCACGCAGACTGTGAGGATCATTGCCCGCGGCACGCTGCGGGCGGGGTTCGGCGTCTCTTCGGCGACTTCACCGCAGGCCTCGAAACCATAGAACATGTATAGGCCCACCAGCGATGCACCGATGAACGCTCCCAGATAGGATCCCCCGCCGGCGGTGCCCATGCTGTCGAAGAACACGGACCAGTCATTCTTACGCTGGAAAACCATGAGGTAGAGACCAACAGCGATGATCCCGATGAGTTCTCCAGCCAGGCCAATCTGGCTGATTCGCGCCAGGGCCTTGCCGCCGCTCAGATTGAAGAGCAGTGCTACCCCCAGGACGCACAGGGTGATGATCAATGTCTGGGCTGGAGCTGCTTCAACCGAGGGTTCCTCGGCGGTTCCGAAAAGGAGACTGGCGATGAAGCCGGAACTGAACAGCGCGGTACTGGTAATCCCAACGGTGATTCCGCCGATGTAAATCCAGGACATCAGCCATGCGGCACGCCCATTCCACAAGCGCCGCGTCCACTGGTAGAGCCCGCCGGCGATCGGGAACTGCGAAACGATCTCACCGAACACCAGTGCGACCAGGAGCATTCCCGCCCCCACGATGAGGATCCAGAAAATGGAGGGCGGGCCCGCCGTGGTCAGCCCCAGGCCGAAGATCGCAACCACGCTGACCATTGGCGAAAGGTATAGGAAACCCAAGGCAAAGTTAGCAATCAGGTTGATCTTGCGGTCCAGCTTGGGTTCGTATCCCAGTGCGCGCAAATGCTCGTCGTCACTGTGGCCTGCACGCTTGGTCGAAAGGTCGGGGTTAGACATCAGTCCTCCTCGAATAGTAATGCTCTGAATAAGAAAGTTGTCTAGGCCCGGCTTCTGCCCGGTGTTGGACCAGGACAGGTTGAGAGGCTCCAGAGAGTGTCGGAAAGTATCGTTCCGCTCATCATTGCCTACAGCGCCGGGATCATCGACAGTCAGGGCAAATCTGCGTGGGCGTCCCAAGAGTCTCGGGTCGATGGGGATCAGCGCGGGACGCTGGGCGGTGTGAGCAAAATGCGGTTAGGCGGCCTCGCCAGAGGCTGAGGGGGCCACAGCGGACCGGGACGGGCGGGCAACAGCCCCTTGGCCGTCGCATTTGCAGCCTTGCACCGGAACGCACGCAGGGTTGGAAGGACCTCAGGACTTTTGGATTGGAACCCCAAGCCGTCGAAGATGTGCCTTTGGACGTGAAGGGCTCATCGCCTTGGTCATGGGGCCTGCCCATGCCGTGCGGGTTGGGGACGGAGATATTTTCGTCCGTCCGGGGAGGTCGTGACATCAACTCCGGCGACCACTGGATCTCTGTGGTGCCGGAGTTGAACGTCCGTGGGTTGGGTCAGGCCTTCAGGTCGAAGGCCCGCTGAGTGATGTTGACCTTGACGGTTTCCAGCTCGGCGATTGCTTCTGCGAGGTAGGTCGAGAATCGCTCGAAGATCTGTTCGCCCTTTTCGGCTGTGGCCCGGAACGGGTTTCCGATGACGCCGTGGTCGGCCATTTCATTGTGGTCCATGGGGAAGTAGAAGTACTCGTAGCCCTTGAAGGACGCGTCCGGGTTGGCGTCGTTTTTCTTGAAGCTCTCCGGAAGCCATGCCGGGGCGTGGCCTTCAGCCGTTACGGCCCGGTCCATGTTCACGTTTTCGGGCCGGTACGCCATCATGATGGAGGTTTCCTGCTCGCTGGCGTGCCAGCCGGGAGTTTCCTCTTCGGGGTTTTCCATCAGGTCATCGATGATGCCCAGGTAGCGTTCGCCGTAGGGCTTGAACATGCCCAGGAGTGCGCCCGTTTCGTAGCGAAGACGACGGAAGACCTCGTCAGTGACCTTGGTGTTGGAGGTGTGGCCGTTGGCGAAGATGATCCGGTTGAAGCCATGGTGGATCAGTGAGCGCACCGTGTCGTAGATGACCGCGCGGACGGTCTCGCCGCGGAAGGTCAGCGTTCCCATGCCGTTTTCGGCTTCGCGGAGGTGCTGCGGGCTGTAACCGGTCCAGATCGGCGGGCCGTAAAGAACGCCGGCCTTTTCAGCTGCTCGCTTGGAGACCTCCATGGCGTTGTAGATGTCTGTGCCGAGGGGACAGTGGTAACCGTGCATCTCGACGGAACCCAGGGGAATGATGATGGTGTCCTTGCCTGAGGCAAGGTACTCCTGAATGTCCGGCGGGGCGAGGTCGGTGAGGAGCCGTGAGTGGAGTTGCTGAGTCATGTCATTGCCTTTCGCGCGGTGGTGCTTTTGATGTGATGTTGCTGAATGGGGTTTAGAGGAGCTGAGGTTTGACGAGGATCTTGCCGTTGCTTCGACCCTTGGTTTCCTCGATGGCAGAGACGACGTCCGGCAGCGGGAATTTGCGGGTCACTGCCTTTTCCATCTGGATCTTCCCCGATGCCATCAGTGCGATGACGTTCGGGAAGTCCCAGGATCCGGAGTGGCCGACGGTGCCGTAGATGGAGCCGGCTTTGAGCTGCTGCCGGATGAGGTTCATTTCGACGGGACGGGCGTCCATCCCCACCACGGCTATCTTTCCGCCGACCCCGATGGATTCCTCGATGGTTCCCATGACCGCTTTGAAGTTTCCGGTGGTCTCCACGGCCATGGCCACGCCGTTGCCGCGGGTGAGCTCCTGGATCGTGGCAGCCACGTCGGTGGTTGCAGGGTCGAGGGTGGTCGTGGCGCCCATCGCTTCGGCGAGGGCCCGGCGTTCCGGGAGCATTTCGGCGACGAACACCTGGGACGCGCCGGCGGCGGCAGCAAGTGCGGTGGCCGCCAATCCGATGGGCCCGGCGCCGAAGACTGCCACGGCGCTGCCAGGCTTGAAGCCGCCGGCGCGTGTGAACATTCCTTCATAGGCGACACTGGTGGGTTCTGTTAGCGCACCGATTTCCAGGGCGGTTTCTTCCGACCCGACACGGTCTGCCACGGCTGTCAGCGACCAGCAGAACTTGGCGTCCACCTTGACGTACTCGGCGAAGCCGCCGTTGATGGTGAAACCCAGGTCTTCGATGTTCCGGCACTGGTTGAGGAAGCCGCCACGGCATTCCCGGCAGCGGCCGCACCACTGGATCTCTTCAACGGCGACAAGCTCGCCAACGGAAATCTCCGTGACGTTGGAGCCGACGGCCACGACTTTACCTGCGAACTCATGTCCGATGACCACGGGGGCCTTCAGATGGTAGGGAAGGAGGAGGTAGTTGTCTTCGTCGGTTTCGAGCATGTGGACATCGGACCCGCAGATGCCGCAGGCACCGACCTGCACGACCACTTCGTGAGGTCCGGGCGCGCCCGGATCCTCGATGGTCTGCAGGGAGATGCTGGGGTTGCGGTATACCTGGCTGGCATTGAACGCCCATTGCCGGGCAGCGTCTGCGTCGCTGATTTTGGCCCCATTGCGTGGCGCCCATTCAGCTTCCAGGACGATGGCTTTCATCTCTTCTCCTTCGGGTTTTCATGGT
>JBKPJW010000246.1:0-13800 GCA_046730875.1 Actinomycetota bacterium
GCACTTTGGCCGCCGCATGCCCGGTACAGATCCACGGAGTTTCAAGGAGAAGAACGACTATGTCTGGTGGCGATATTGCCGGCCTGATCGCGGCTGGAGTGTTTGCAGTGCTGGTCGTGCTGCTGGCCGTGCCAATCCTGAAGCTCGGGGGAGTGTTCGACGAATTGAAGACCACCGTCCGCTCCATCAGCGACGGCGCCACCCCGCTCATGGACGAAGTCACCGCCACAGTGTCCACCACCAACGAACAGCTGAAGAAGGTCGACGGCATTGCCTCCAACGTCTCAGACGCCTCGGCCAACGTTTCGGCCCTGTCTTCGCTCATGGCCGCCACCGTGGGCTCGCCGCTGATCAAGGTAGCTGCCTTCAGCTACGGCGTGCGTTCCGCTTTCGCCACCCGCAAAAAGCCCGCCACCGGCCGCCGCAGCCGCTAGCCCTCCAGGAGAACCTGATATGAACAGAATCATCTGGATGGGAATCGGCGTCGCAATCGGCGTTATCGCCTTCCGCAAAGTCTCCGAAACCCGATCCGCGCTTGGCCCCGAGGGGCTCAACCGGGCCGTGGGACGGCTGGCGGACGGCCTGTACGACTTTGCAGACGCGGTTCGCGAAGGCATGGGCGAGCGGGAGACCGAACTCCGCTCCGCCCTCGGGATCGAGACGGCCACGGACATTGCTGCCGGTGGCGCCGTTGCGCGCCGGGATGCGGTCCGGCGCTAGCCGGGAGAGAATTAGTAAGTACGGTGTCCCTCCGGGGTGCGCCGGCACAGTCGCCGTGGCCTGGATTTACAGGGCCGGACTAGTACCTGACCTTAGCTTGTCCCGCGCAGTACAGGCGTGGGCCACAATCGCAGTGAATATTGAAGGGTAAGAAATCAGCTCATGAAGTCGCAGGAGATCACCAAGCGCTGGATCGACTTTTTTGTCAGCAAGGGACACACCGCCGTGCCCTCCGCCTCCCTGGTCTCCAGCGACCCCTCCCTGCTGTTCACCGTGGCCGGCATGGTTCCGTTTATCCCGTACCTCACGGCCCGTGAGGAGGCGCCCTACCAGCGGGCCACCAGCGTGCAGAAGTGCATCCGGACCGGAGACATTGAGGAAGTCGGCAAGACCGCCCGCCACGGCACGTTCTTCCAGATGTGCGGCAACTTCTCCTTCGGCGATTACTTCAAGGAAGACGCCATCAAGTTCGCGTGGGAGCTCCTGACCACCAGCGTCGACGACGGCGGGTACGGACTGCCGCCGGAGCGCCTCTGGGTGACCGTCTATGAAGAAGACGACGAGGCCGAGCAGCTGTGGCTGAAGAACACCGGCATGCCGGCCGAGCGGATCCAGCGGATGGGCAAGGCCGACAACTACTGGTCCACCGGCCAGCCCGGCCCGGCGGGTCCCTGCTCCGAGATCTACTACGACCGCGGTCCGTCGTACGGTGTCGAGGGCGGCCCCATCGCCGATGAAAACCGCTACGTCGAGATCTGGAACCTCGTGTTCATGCAGTACCAGATCGACAACGTCCGCTCCAAGGTGGATTTCGACATCACGGGCGAGCTGCCCAAGAAGAACATCGATACGGGCCTCGGTATGGAGCGCCTCGCGATGATCCTCCAGGATGTCGAGAACATGTACGAGACCGACCAGGTCCGTCCCGTCATCGACAAGGCCGCGGCCCTCTCCGGCCGGGAGTACACCTCCGCGGAGTCCGCCGAGGACCCGCACCACACCGACGACGTCCGCATGCGGGTCGTCGCCGACCACATCCGCTCGGCCCTCATGCTGATCGCCGACGGCGTCACCCCCTCCAACGAGGGCCGCGGCTACGTGCTGCGCCGCCTGATCCGCCGTGCCGTGCGCTCCATGCGCCTGCTCGGCGTCGAAAAGGCCTGCCTGCCGGACCTGCTGCCTGCTTCGCGGGACGCCATGAAGGGTGTCTACCCGATCGTGGAGACCGACTTCGAGCGCATCAGCCGGATCGCCTACGCCGAAGAAAAGGCCTTCCTGCGCACCATCGCCTCCGGCACCGCACGGCTCGAAGACGCCGTCAAGGAGTCCAAGTCCGCCGGCCGGCCGCTCTCCGGCGCCGACGCCTTTGCCCTGCACGACACCTACGGCTTCCCCATCGACCTCACCCTGGAAATGGCCGAGGAAGCCGGGCTCAAGGTCGACGAGCCTGAATTCCGCAAGCTCATGCTCGAACAGCGCCAGCGCGCCCAGGCCGATGCCAAGGGCAAGAAGGGTTCGCACGCCGACCTCAGCGCGTTCCAGGAACTGCTGTCCGCCGGCGAGACCGTCTTCACCGGTTACACCGACCTCCAGGGCGAGTCCAAGGTCCGCGGCATCCTGTCCGGCGGCCGCAAGGTCGGCCAGGCCTCCACGGGCGAGGAAATCGAACTGGTCCTGGCCGAGACGCCGTTCTACGCCGAGGCCGGCGGCCAGGCCGCCGACACCGGGCTGATCACCGGCGACGGCTTCGTCGTCGAGGTCCTGGACGTGCAGCGACCCATCAAGGGCCTGAGCGTGCACAAGGCCATTGTCCGCGAAGGCGAAATCGGTTCCGACTCGCAGGTCCTGGCCGCCGTGGACCGGGAACGCCGCCACGCCGCGGAACAGGCCCACACCGGCACGCACATCGTGCACGCCGCCCTGCACCAGATCCTCGGCCCGGAGGCGCTGCAGCGCGGCTCGTTCAACAAGGCAGGCTACCTGCGCTTCGACTTCGCCTGGGGCGAGGGCCTCAGCGCCGCCACCCGATCAGAGATCGAGGAAGTCTCCAACATCGCCATCCGCAACAACTTCCGGGTGGAAACCAAGGTCATGGGACTCGCCGAGGCCAAGGCGCTCGGCGCCATGGCGCTCTTCGGAGAAAACTACGGCAACGAGGTCCGGGTCGTGGAGATCGACGGCGCCTGGTCCCGCGAGCTCTGCGGCGGCACCCACGTCGAGAACACCTCGCTGATCGGCAGCCTGTCCCTGCTCGGCGAACAGTCGGTCGGCTCGGGAAACCGCCGCGTCGAAGCCTTCGTGGGCATGGACGCCTTCCGGCACCTGGCCGCCGAACGTGCTCTTGTCACCGAGCTCACGGAACTGCTGAAGGTTCCCTCCGGGCTCATCGCGGACCGGATCGCCACCACGCTGACCAAGCTCAAGACGGCAGAAAAGGAGCTCGAGCGGCTCCGCAAGGAGCAGCTCACCGCTGCGGCCGCCCAGCTGGTTGGCACCGCCCAGGACGCCGCCGGCGTCAAGGTGATTGCTCACGACGCCGGCCAGGTCGGCGGAGCGGACGACCTTCGCGGCCTGGCCCTGGACCTGCGCACCCGGCTCGGTTCCGATCCCGCCGCCGTCGCGGTGGCCGGTGTCAGCAACGACCGTCCGGTGATCCTGATCGCCACCAACGACGCGGCCCGGGCCGCCGGCGTCAAGGCCGGCGCCCTGGTGCGCCTGGCCGCCGGTATCCTCGGCGGCGGCGGCGGCGGCAAGGACGACGTCGCCCAGGGCGGCGGAACCGACGCCGCCAAGGTCGGCGCTGCCCTGGCCGCCGTCGTGGATGCCATCACCCGGCGATAACGGATCCTTACGTGAGCGAACCTGCTGTGGCCGGCGTCTATCCCCTGGGTGTCAAGCTCGGGGTGGACGTCGGCACCGTCCGCGTGGGCGTTGCCGTCTGCGACCGTGACGGAATCCTGGCGACCCCGCTGCGCACCCTGCAGCGGAACGCGAAGAAGAACACCGACGTGCGTATCCTGGCCGCGCTGGCCGCGGAGCTGGACGCGGTAGAGATCTTCGTGGGACTGCCGCGGACCATGAAGGGCGAAGAGCACGCGTCGGCCAGGATGGCCACAGAGTACGCCCTGTTGCTGGCAGGGGCCCTGCAGGCCGCCGGATCGGGAGTGCCGGTGCGGTTGATTGACGAACGGCTCAGCACCGTGACCGCCCACCGCAACCTGCACGAAGCTGGCATGAGCAGCAGGAATCACCGTACAGTTGTTGATCAGGTTGCGGCGGCAGGTATTCTGCAACATGCGATTGATATGCAAAAGGCCAGGGGAACGGAGGTCGGAAGCCGCGTCTATGCGGAGTCTGCGCCGGGGCCGACCGGCGACGGTACACAGACCGGCCCGGCAGTACAGACGCATTCTTCAAAACATGGAAGGCTACAGTGAGCCCGGTCAACAGTGATGACTCCTCCGGTGACGCCCTTGGTGGCGCCGGCCGACCGCTGACGCGAAAAGAGATCAGGGCCCGGGAAAAGCTCCTGGCGACCCAGGGGCAAAGTGTGATCCCGCCGCAGGCTTTTGAGACCGGTCCTGACGCACCGACGGCGCCCCCTGCGCCGTCCGCGGGAACGGGGCCGTCCACTTCTGAATCCCACACTGCTGAGGCCCCGGCCGCTCAGGTCCCGAAAGTTCAGACCCCTCCCGTTCAGACCCCGCCCGCTGACCAGCGCTTTGTCGATGCGCCCGAGGCCCGGACTCCGGTCAACGATCCGCCGCAGGCTGCCCCCGACCTCCCCGACGCGGCACCCACCGTCCACAAAGAACCCGTGCACACGGAACGCGTGCACAAAGAACCCGTGCACACAGAACGCGTGCACAAAGAACCCGTGCCGGACGTTCCCGCCGACGAGGAGCCCGTCCGCGAAGACTTCACGCAGCTGTTGCCCGTTCACAAGTTGCGGGTCCGCGAAGGTGCCGGCCAGGAAGATGCCGCCCGCGAGGACACCGCCCGCGGGGACGCCGCCTATGTGACGGCAGGCGTGCACGGCTTTCGCCAGGAAGCCGGCGCCCATGACGCCGGAACCCACAACGGCTACGCGCGGCACCCCCATGACGAGGCGCACTACGCGTACAGCGACTCCGGAGAGCACTACGCACAGCCGGAGGCTGATGCCCAATATCACGGCGACCCCGCCCCTGAGCTGACGGGCGGAACCAAACGCCCGGACAAGGTGGCGTCCAAGAAAACCCGCCGCCGCCGGCGCTTCCTGGCCCTGGTGCTCACCCTGACAGTGTTCGTGGTTGCCATCGCGGTTGGCGCGCAGTTCCTCAAGCCCCTCCTGGGCGGGGACTCCACGGCCGACTACCCCGGCCCGGGTACGGGCGAAGTCATTATTACCGTCCAGCCCGGCGCCGGGCCGAAGTCCGTGGCCACCGAGCTGGAGGCGAAGAAGGTGGTGGCCAGTGCGGACACGTTCCTCAAGGAGTTCGCCGCCTCCGGCGGTGCCCTGAACCCCGGCACATTCACGATGCGACAGGAAATGAAGAACTCCGATGCCGTGGCCGTCCTGCTCAACAAGGACAAGGACAAGGTCATGTACTTTGCGCTCAGCGCGGGGCTGCGGATCAATGAATCCCTGCAGGCCATCTCTGAGGGGACCGGGATTTCGGCTCCCGAATTGAAGGCGCTCAGCGATGCCCCCACGCAGTTCGGCGTGCCGGCCAAGGCCAAGAACCTCGAAGGCTATCTGGCCCCGGGGGAGTACCGCTTCCCGCTGGGAACGTCCGCCAAGGACATCGTGCAGAAGCTCGTCAGCACCACCCTGGATGAACTGAAGGCCCAGGGCGTCACCGATCCCGCGAAACAGTACGACGTCGTAACGGTAGCAAGCATCGTCCAGGCCGAGGGCGGCCAGGCCGAATACGGTGACGTCGCCGGCGCCATCTACAACCGCCTCAAGCCGGACAATACCGAGACGAACGGGCTCATCCAGTCCGACGCCACGGTCACCTATGGCCTGGGCATCCGCAGCTTCCACATCGACGAAGCCCAGAAGGCGGACAAGTCGAACCTGTACAACACGTACGCCAATCAGGGCCTGCCCGTCGGGCCGATCGGTTCGCCCGGCAAAACGGCCATCGACGCCGCCGCCAAGCCCAAGTCCAACAGCTACCTCTACTGGGTCACCATCAACCTGGACACCAAGGAGACCAAATTCTCCAAGACCCTGGCTGAGCACAACGGATACGTGGAGCAGTACAACGCGTGGTGCGAGGCCAACCCGGGACGCTGCGTATGACGCTGCGGGCCGCCGTCCTCGGGCATCCCATCAGCCATTCGAAGTCACCTGCTCTGCACCGGGCTGCCTACGCCCTGCTGGGCCTGGACATCGCCTACTCCGCCATTGACGTGACGGAGGCGGCGCTGCCCGGTTTCATGCGGCAGGTCAGGGACCAGGTGCACGCGGACAATTCCTGGCGGGGACTGTCGGTCACCATGCCGCTCAAGTCCGCCATGGTGGCGGAAGTGGACGAGGTCCGGGGTGTGGCCAGGGCACTCGGCGTGGTCAACACTGTTGCTTTCGAATCCGACGGCGGGCCAGCCCGGCTGGTTGCCTACAACACGGACGTTGCCGGCATCGTGAACGCGCTCCGGCATGCCGGGGCCGCCTCGACGCCGACGGCGGCGGTCCTCGGCGGGGGCGGGACCGCGGCAGCTGCTATTGCTGCGCTCAAGGAACTGGGCGCCGAGTCCGCCGAGCTGTTCGTACGCGATGTCAGCAGGGCTGCCGAGGCCCGCGCGGCCTCCGCAGCCGTAGGACTCCCTGTCCAGGTGCTGCCCCTTGCCGGCGCGGCGTCCGCCGTCGCCGCCGCCGACGTCGTCATCTCCACCCTGCCGCCCCGCGCCGCGGACGCACTTGCCGCCGAAGTGGCCGCGGAGCTGGCAAGAGCGCTGCGTCCCGAGGACGTCGCGGGACGGACGGCCACGGCGTCCGGCAACCTGCGCACCCCCGGCGTACTCCTGGACGTCGCCTACGATCCGTGGCCCAGCCGGATAGCCACCGCCTGGCAGGAAGCCGGCGGCACCGTGGTCCCGGGACTCGAGATGCTCCTCTACCAGGCTGTGGAGCAGGTGCGGCACTTCACCGGGCTGGGTGAGGCCATGCCGGCCGGAGTCATAGATGTGATGTGTGACGCAGTAGGGGCGCCCCGACGGGTGTTCTAAGTGCCTGACATGGCAGGATGGAATCTATGTTGCGTTGGTTGACTGCCGGAGAATCCCATGGCCCGGCACTGGTCGGAATAATTGAAGGCGTGCCCGCCGGTGTGGAACTCACCAGCGCCCAGATAGCCGAGGCGCTGGCCCGCCGGCGCCTCGGCTATGGCCGCGGTGCCCGGATGAAATTCGAGCAGGACGAGGTGACGATCCTCGGCGGCGTCCGCCACGGCCTGACCCAGGGCGGCCCTGTCGCCATCCAGGTCGGCAACACCGAGTGGCCCAAATGGGAACAGATCATGTCCTCGGATCCCGTGGAACCGGAAATCCTGGCCGACCAGGCCCGGAACGCCCCGCTCACGCGGCCGCGGCCCGGCCACGCCGACTTCACCGGCATGCAGAAATACGGCTTCGACGAGGCCCGCCCGGTCCTGGAGCGTGCCAGCGCCCGCGAGACCGCCACCAGGGTGGCGCTCGGCACTGTTGCCGCGGCGTTCCTCAAACAGGTCGGGATCGAACTCGTCTCCCACACCGTGTCCATCGCCAGCGTCGCGGTTCCGGAAGGCCGGCCGCTGCCGGTCCCGGGCAACGTGATTGCCCTTGACGCCGACCCGTTGCGCTGCTTCGACCGCGAAACCTCGGACGCCATGGTGGCCGAGGTCGACATCGCGCACAAGGAAGGCGAAACCCTCGGCGGAGTCGTTGAAGTGCTTGCCTACGGCCTCCCGCCGGGGCTCGGCAGCTACGTCCACTGGGACCGGCGCCTCGACTCGCGCCTGGCGGCGGCCCTGATGGGCATCCAGGCCATCAAGGGCGTTGAGGTCGGCGACGGTTTCCGCACGGCCGCGCGGCGCGGCTCGGCCGCCCACGACGAAATCGTCAAGGACGCCAACGGCAAGATCATCCGCACCTCCAACCGTGCGGGCGGCATAGAAGGCGGCATGAGCATCGGCGATGTCCTGCGCGTCCGTGCCGCCATGAAGCCGATTGCCACGGTACCCCGTGCACTCAAGACGGTTGACGTCAGCACCGGCGAGGCCGCCAAGGCCCACCACCAGCGCTCCGACGTCTGTGCCGTCCCCGCCGCCGGCGTGGTGGCCGAGGCCATGGTTGCCCTCGTGATCGCCGAAGCGGTCACCGAAAAATTCGGCGGTGACTCCGTGCAGGAGACCGCCCGCAACATCAAGGGTTACCTGGACAGCATTCCGGCGTCCCTGGACTCGATCGGCCACTAGTGCCGGCCCGGAACACCGACGGGCCCTCCGCCGCAGTGAAGCACGTCGGCCCGATCGTCCTGATCGGCCCCATGGCCGTAGGCAAGTCGGCGATCGGACAGCAGCTCGCGCAGCACCTCCGGTGTGCCTTCGTGGACACCGACGCCGTCGTGGTGGCCCAGCACGGCACGATCGCCGAGATCTTTGCCAGCCGGGGCGAACGCGCCTTCCGCGAGCTGGAGGCCAGGGCCGTCGCGGACGCCATCGAAGGGGCGAAGGGGCATAACGCCGTCATTTCGCTCGGCGGCGGCGCCGTCCTCGACTCCGGTACGCAGCAGCTCCTGGGCCGCTGTACGGTGGTGTACCTCGAATGCGACGCCGAGACCGTGGCGGAACGCATCGCCAGGAATTCGGGCCGGCCGCTCCTGGCCGGCGATGCCATGGGCCGGTGGCGGACCCTGTTCGCCACCCGGCGGCCGGTTTACGAACGGCTCGCCGACATCGTCCTCGACGTCCGCAGCGGAAGCGTTCCGGAACTGGCCCACAGGCTGGAAGATGCGCTGGAGGAGCATGACGCGGCGAAAGCCGCGGCCATGCCCGCTCCGGCAGCGACAAAGGAAGTTAAATAGTGAGCACCGAATCAACCGTCATCAAAGTCACCGGACATACGCCGGGTGAAAACTACGACGTCGTAGTCGGCCGCGGCCTGCTGGCCAGCCTGCCCGGCCTGCTGGGCGAACGCGTCAAGCGCGTCCTGGTCATCCATCCGCGCGCGCTGCGGCTCACCGGCGACACCGTCCGGGAAGAGCTGGCCGCCGCCGGTTTCACCGCGCTGACCGCCGAGATCCCGGACGCCGAAGAGGGCAAGCACATCGAGGTCGCGTCCTTCTGCTGGCAGGTGCTGGGGCAGAACGACTTCACCCGCTCCGACGCCATTGTCGCCGTGGGCGGCGGCGCCGTGACGGACCTCGCCGGCTTTGTTGCCGCGACCTGGCTGCGCGGCGTCAAGGTCATCCACATGCCCACGAGCCTGCTGGGCATGGTGGACGCTTCCGTCGGCGGCAAGACCGGCATCAACACCGCCGAGGGGAAAAACCTGGTGGGCGCGTTCCACCCGCCCGCCGGCGTCCTCGCGGACCTCGACACCCTGGACACACTGCCCAAGAACGAGATGATATCCGGCATGGCCGAGGTCATCAAGTGCGGGTTCATCGCCGACCCGGCCATCCTCGACCTGATCGAAAAGGACCCGACCGCGGTCTCCGATCCCCGCTCGGAGGTCCTGCGGGAACTGATTGAACGGGCCATCAGCGTCAAGGCCCGGGTGGTCTCCGAGGACCTGAAGGAAACCGGCCAGCGCGAGATCCTGAACTACGGCCACACCCTGGGCCACGCGATCGAACTCGCCGAGCGCTACTCCTGGCGCCACGGTGCCGCCGTTTCCGTGGGCATGATGTTCGCCGCTGAGCTCGCCCGCAGCGTCGGCCGACTCAGCGACGCCGACGCCGACCGGCACCGGAGCATCCTGGAAAGCCTGGGGCTGCCCATCACGTACCGCCGCGACCGCTGGCAGGCCCTCCTCGACGGCATGCGCCGCGACAAGAAATCCCGCGGTGACCTGCTGCGCTTCGTCGTGCTCGACGGCGTCGGCCGGCCCGGCATCCTCGACGTCCCGGACACCTCACTGCTGTTCGCCGCCTACCAGGAGATTGCCTCCTGATGATGATGGTCAAAGGCGGCACGAGCGAGTGGCCGGACGCCGGATTTCCCGGGGTCCGGATCAACCCGGAAAGCCTTATGCCGCAGATCGTCAATGACGAGGTCCTGGCCGATGCGCTGGCCGCCTCCACCGACCCCGGCGACCTGATCTTCATCCGCATCGTCGAAGGACACGCGGCGGAAGCCGCCGAACTCCTCGCCGAGGCCCGCTACCGGGATCCCGACTCGCTGCGGCTGCGGATCTTCGAGGCGGATGTGCTCCGCGTCTCGAACCGGTTCGACCGGGCCGTCGAGGTATTCCGCCAGCTCCTCGCCGAGACCCAGGGCACCCTGGAGGAGGCGGCCGTCCGCCAGCACATGGGCCGGGCCTACTTCGCCGGCGGCAACGTTGGTGCCGCCGTCGAATCCTTCGCGAAGGCCCTGGACCTGCGCGTGGCCGGCGCTGCCGACGCCGCCCTGATCTACGCGTCCACGGTGGCGCTACAGCGTGCCCGGGAAGTGCTGGAGCAGCAGGCCTGAGCCTCCGTCAGTTAGCTCTCCGCCGGAACCGGTAGAATAGAACTTGGATTTTTGACAAACACGCGTTGGCGGCCCGCTTGGCATGCCGACCCGGCATAGAACGTCTGGCCGATCGCACCGGTCGAACGAACCAGAGAGAAACTAGAGGATACAGTGGCAACCACTAACGACATCAAGAACGGAACCGTCCTTAAGCTTGAGGGCCAGCTTTGGAACATCATCGAGTTCCAGCACGTCAAGCCCGGCAAGGGTGGCGCGTTCGTGCGCACCAAGATGCGCAACGTGATGTCCGGCAAGGTCGTCGACAAGACCTTCAACGCCGGACTGAAGATCGAGACCGCCACGGTAGACCGCCGCGATTACCAGTACCTGTACCAGGACGGCGCCGACTACGTCTTCATGGACACCTCGGACTTCGACCAGCTCACCGTCCCGGCCGCCACAGTCGGGGACGCCACCAACTTCATGCTCGAAAACCAGATGGTCAACATCGCCATCCACGAGGGCAACCCGCTCTACATCGAGCTGCCCCCGAGCGTCGTTCTCGAGATCACCTACACGGAGCCGGGCCTGCAGGGCGACCGCTCCTCGGCCGGTACCAAGCCCGCCACCCTTGAAACCGGATACGAGATCCAGGTGCCGCTGTTCGTCGAGAACAACACCAAAGTCAAGGTCGACACCCGCGACGGCAGCTACCTCGGCCGGGTCAACGACTAGTGAGTGCCCGCGGTAAGGCCCGGAACCGGGCCCTCGATGTTCTCTTTGAGGCGGAGCAGCGCTCGGCCTCGGCCTTCGACGTGCTGAAGTCCCGCCGCGAGCAGACAGACCAGATCGTCAACCCGTACACCCTCGAAATCGTTGAAGGCGTGGTGTCCCACCAGGCCGCCATCGACGAATTCCTCGAGACCTATTCGCAGGGCTGGACCCTCGAACGCATGCCCTCGGTGGACCGCATCATCCTGCGGATCGGCACCTGGGAACTGCTCTACAACGACGACGTCCCGGACGGCGTGGCAGTCAGCGAGGCTGTGGCCCTGGCCAAGACGCTCTCCACGGACGAGTCGCCGTCGTTTATCAACGGCCTGCTGGGCCGGCTGCAGCAGCTGAAGCCCTCGCTGCTGGCCTGAGTTTCGGCACCACGAAGAAACCCCGCCCGGGATGAGCCCGGGCGGGGTTCTTTCGTTCCCGGGCTACGCAGCCTAGGGACAGTCCGTTCCCGGGACAGCGCTTTCACGGGCCGGCCTTTCACAGGGCCGGCCCACCGAATATCGTGAACGGGTGGATACCCAGGCATTCCTCCAGGCCCGACTGGGCTCCAGCCATCCGAGGTCTGCCGCGGCCGCCATCGCCGGCGGAGAGACAACCTTGGCGGTCAACGGAGTCGCCCAGGACGCCGACTTCGAGATTGGCTCGATCTCCAAGGGGGTCACCGGCCTGCTGTACGCGGACGCCTGCCAGCGGGGCGAAATATCCCCGGACACCCTGCTCGGAGAGCTGCTCCCACTGGGTGACTGCGCAGCGGCGGGCGCCAGCCTTGGTTCCTTGAGCCGCCATGCCTCCGGACTGCCGCGACTGCCGCCGGGAACACCCGGATCCCCATCACCGCTGCGGCGCACGGTGTCGCTCGTCCTGCACGGGGCCAATCCGTATGGGGAGAACCTGGTGCAGCTGCTGGAGCAGGCCCGCGCAGTGCGGTTGCAGGGGCCCCGGCTGCAGGCAGCCCGGCCGCGGTATTCCAACCTCGGCTTCGAACTCCTCGGCCACGCGGTCGCGGCCGGAGCGGGCATGAGCTACCGGGAACTTGTCGCGGCACGCCTCAGCGGCCCGTTGGCTCTCAACTCGATGTACATGCCTGCAACCCCCGGCGAACTGGGCCCGGCCGCCCTGACGGGCCACAGCCGTCGGGGCCGCCCGCGGCAGCCATGGACCGGCGAGGCCGTGGCCCCGGCCGGCGGGATCCGGGCGTCCATCAGGGACCTCGCCCGGCTCGCCCGGGCGCTCCTGGACGGCTCCGCCCCGGGCAGGTCCGCGCTGGACCCGGTCGCGAACTTCGCCGGTCCGGCAACCCGCATCGGCGCTGCCTGGCTCACCCTTGATGCCAGGGGGCGCCGGATCACCTGGCACAACGGCGGGACGGGCGGGTTCAGCAGCTGGATCGGCCTGGACCGCGAGGCTGACACCGGGGTTGTCCTGCTCTCGGCGACCGCAGCCTCCGTTGACCGGCAGGGTTTTGAGCTGCTGGAGGAACTGACGGCGGCCGAGCGGTCCTAACCGACGACGGCGGCCCGGAGGGCGACGATCTCGGCGAGCTGGTGCTGCTCATCGCGCTGGTGCGCCGGCACGTCCCGGCCGCTGAGGATCCGCTGCCGGGTGGAAGCCAGCTGGGTGGCCGCAGAGAGCAGCGCCTTCATCTGCGCCCCCCGTCCAATGGACCGCGCCCAGCGAAGCGCGGCGCGGCGGCCGCCGGCGGTGGCCAGCATTTCCACCTCGGCCGCGGTGAACCAGCCCGCGGCCGCGTATTCCCTGAGCCGCTGGCGGGTGAGCCTGCGCTCCGCCACCCGCAGCAGCACGATGACCAGGACCGCCAGCACGAAGATCGGTATCTGAACCAGCACATACTGGCCCAGGAAGTCCTCGCCCATGCTGTTCCAGCCGCTGTGGAGCAGCATCGCGGGGATCAGGCCGACGACGAACGCCAGCACGGAAAGCCCGGTGTGCCCGCGGCGCGCGGCAAGGCCCATGATCAGGCCGGTGGTCCCCGTAAAGATGGCGTGGGCGAAGGGTGACATGACCCCGCGGAGGAAGAACACCACCGCGAGATCCGTGCCGGGGTCGCTGGATTCGGCGATGGCGCGGCCGAAGTAGAGGATGTTCTCGGTGAACGCGAAGCCAGCCGCGATGGTGAAGGCGAACACCACACCGTCGACCGGTCCGTTAAAGTGCCTCGGGGCGCAGAGCAGGAGCAGCAGCAGCCCCAGCGACTTTGCGAATTCCTCCACCACCGGGGCCTGGACCGTCACGGCGAACGTTGTATAGTCCAGTCCCGAGACCGGGCCTGCCACCAGCGAAAAATAGGGCTGGAGGAGCATCGTTACGGCTATCGAGACGACGGACCCCCAGACAAAGGCGAAAAGCAGCAGCGGTTTGGGCTCCGGCTCCCAGCGGTCGATGAAGCGCACCGTCAGCAGCACGGTCCCCAGCGGAATCAGCGAGGCGATGAAACCAATGGCAAAACCGGAGATTCCGGTTCTGTCCAGCAGGAAGGGCAGGACCAGGAACAGACTGATGAACGCGAGGAATCCGCCGGCCAGCACGAGCCCAAAAACACCCGCGGATCTACTGCTGCCCGGGACCGTCGGAAGGGCCGGAGGCAGTGCGGGCTGGAACTGCCCGCGGTCGTTGGCCGGGGCCCGCTGGTAGT
>JBKPJW010000247.1:0-4005 GCA_046730875.1 Actinomycetota bacterium
AACACGGTCCGGGCAGTCATACCCTGAACCCGCGTATCCATGCGGATGCGGTGACCGCCGGCCGTGTCCCCGCAGAACGAAGAAGGTTGATTACGTGCCTACCGGCAAGGTCAAGTGGTATGACAAGGAAAAAGGCTTCGGGTTCCTCGCAGGCGAGGACGGACAGGAAGTCTTCCTGCCCAAGTCCGCGCTGCCAGAGGGCGTCTCGGAGCTCAAAGCCGGAACGCGCGTTGAATTTGGGGTAGCAGACGGCCGCAAGGGTGCCCAGGCCCTGGGCCTGCGGGTGCTGGATAAGACACCCTCCATCGCCAAGGCGAAGCGGCCCAGCGCCAGGGACCTCGCCCCGCTGGTGCAGGACCTCGTCAGCGTGTTGGACAACCTGTCCGGCACCCTGTCCGCGGGCAAGTACCCGGAAGGCAACAAGGGCAAGGCGATCGCAACGGCCCTTCGCAAGGTTGCCGACGAGCTGGACGTATAAGGATCTTGATGACTCAGGAACCTGATCAGTTGCCAGCCCCGGATGCCGAACCAAATGTGCCTGCCGGATCCACGGTCGGCGCAAAGCAGGGATCCCGTCCGCGCGCCGGTGTGCCCGTCTGGCGCACCGGTAAGCCGGATGCCTTCCTGGCCGCCGCCGTCGACGTTGCCCGGACCGCGGTGGAAAGCATTGCCCCCGCCGAGCAGATCGGCAAGCACATCGGCGCCCGCAGCGAAGGTGACCGCCTGGTGACGCACCTCTTCGAATCCAGGCTGCCCGGATATCTGGGCTGGCAGTGGTACGCCGTGCTGACACGCAACTCCCGGTCCAAAGTGGTGACGGTCGACGAACTCGGCCTCCTGCCCTCCGAGGACTCCATCCTGGCACCGGCGTGGGTCCCGTGGGCCGAGCGGGTGCGGCCGGAAGACGAACAGGCTGAGGAGCCCGCGGACGAGGCAGCGGGCTCCGAGTCGCCGTCGCCGACGGCCGAGGAGCAGACAGCCGAGGTCGGCCTGAACGACGCCGGGCAGGACGCCGACGACGACAGCGATGTCGATCAGGAGGCCGACGACGACCCCGACGACGACGCCGACGAGGACGAGTACGAACCGGAAGGCTCGGAGCAGGACGCCGCCCAGCCCGAACGTTCCGCAGGCGAGGCCGACTAGCGGCTGGAATCGTCCGGGAGCGTGCCCGGCCGCTGAGTCCGATCTGCCGGAAATGACGACGGCGCCGCCCCGGCCCTGGATGTTAAGGGGCAGTGGCGACGCCGTCGGACGTGAAGGCTACTTCTTGAGTTCAGCCACGACGAAATCGATGCACTCGAGCAGCGCCGAGACATCGTCGGGCTCGATCGCCACGAACGTGGCGATTCGCAGCTGGTTTCGGCCCAGCTTGCGGTACGGCTCGGTATCCACGATCCCGTTGGAGCGGAGGACCTTGGCAATGGCCGCAGCGTCAATCGATTCGTCGAAGTCAATCGTGGCAATCACATTGGAGCGGTCTTCGGCTTTGGCCACGAACGGCGTCGCGTAGCTGGAGGCCTCGGCCCAGCGGTAGATCCGGCCGGCGGAATCCGCGGTCCGGGCGGACGCGAAGTCCAGGCCGCCGTTGGCGTTGAGCCACTGCACCTGTGCGTCCAGGGTGACCAGGGTGGCCAGCGCAGGGGTGTTGTAGGTCTGGTTCAGGCGGGAGTTGTCGATCGCCGTCTGGAGGTCCAGGAAATCCGGGATCCAGCGCTTGCTGGCCTTGATCCGTGCAGCCCGCTCGATCGCGGCGGGCGAGAACAGCCCGAGCCACAGGCCGCCGTCGGACGCGAAGTTCTTCTGCGGCGCGAAGTAGTAGACGTCGGACTCCGCCACGTCCACATCCAGCCCGCCCGCAGCGGAGGTCGCGTCCACTAGCACCAGCGACCCCTCGTCGGCCCCTGCCACACGGCGGACGGGGGCGGCCACGCCGGTCGAAGTCTCGTTCTGCGGCCAGGCGTAGACGTCGACGCCGGACTCCGCCCGGGCGGTGGGACGGGTGCCCGGGTCGGCCTTGATGATGGAGGACTCGGCGAGGAACGGCGCCTTGTTCGTAGCGGAGGCAAACTTCGAACCAAACTCGCCGAAGGACAGGTGCTGCGCCTTGTTCTCGACAAGTCCGAAGCTTGCGACGTCCCAGAATGCGGTAGAACCGCCGACGCCGAGCACCACTTCATAGCCTTCCGGGGCGCGGAAGAAGTCGCTGAGGCCGCTGCGTACCGAGCCAACCAGGTTCTTCACAGGCGCTTGGCGGTGCGAGGTCCCCAGCAACTCCGCCGAGGCCGCAAGGGCCTCCATCTGTTCCGGTCGGACCTTGGACGGGCCGGCGCCGAACCGTCCGTCCTTGGGCAGGAGGTTGGCGGGGATCCTAACGCTGGTATCGCTCACAGTGGCTCCAATATTCGGCTGGTTCGTAGCGTGGCGGGGAAGTGGCCTAACAGGGATGGCTACAACGAACACCCCCTTCATTCTGCCTGACGGCGCCTCGTGATACGGAAATGCACTTGTCATAGTCCGGTTATTGAGACGTCTCGGGAACGCCCGGCCCGCGGGCGGCGGGAGTGCTTCCCTGGCCGCGTGAGAATTATCCGGAGTAATTCAAAATAGGCTAGGCTGGCAAGTGAACGTACGGCGGTTCTCGCCAGGGCGCGTCCTGCATGCAGCCCGCACGCGGTACGGTGGGAATGACGCAAGAACTGCGCCCGAGGAGCTGAGCTTAATGACGGATCTGATCGATACTACGGAGATGTATCTTCGGACCATTCTGGAACTTGAAGAAGAAAACATTGTTGCCCTCCGCGCGCGCATTGCCGAACGACTCCGCCACTCCGGCCCCACTGTTTCCCAGACCATCGGCCGCATGGAGCGCGACGGGCTGGTGGTTGTTTCGGGCGACCGGCACCTTGAATTGACCGAAGCCGGACGCAAGCGGGCCATCGGCGTCATGCGTAAACACCGCCTCGCGGAACGCCTCCTTGCCGATGTAATCGGGCTCGACTGGGCCTACGTCCATGAAGAAGCGTGCCGCTGGGAGCACGTCATGAGCGAACGCGTTGAGCGAAGAATCTTCGAGATGCTTGACCACCCCACTGTTTCGCCGTACGGGAACCCTATTCCCGGGCTTGCGGAGATTGGCGGCGTGCCCTCCGGCCGCCCGGTGGACGGGGTTATAAACCTGTTGGAAGCCATGGCCGGCTACCGTGCGGGGTCCCGGATCACAGTTAACCGGCTCGCCGAGCCGATCCAGGTGGAACCGGAGCTTCTGTCCCAGCTCGACGAGGGCGGAATTCGGCCTGGCGCGCTCGTGTCGCTGGAGCGAGTAGGGGAGTACATCTCGGTCCGCGTCCCGGATATCGAGGGTGCCCTGGAGCTGCCGCCCGAGGTTGCCGCGCACGTCTTTGTAACTGTCGCCTGATTAGCCGCTACCGATCACTCGTGGGACAACCCATGAGTTATCCCCTGATGCGATCACGGATTTATTACCGGACGGCTTAATCCCCTATAGTTAGTGGCCAGTACCGATACCAAAGCGTTACCGATCCGAAGCCAAGCCCTGCCAGCGGATCAGTCGCAGAACCACCTCCTGGCAGGGGCGGGGGAACCACTTTTGGCTGCTACTAGGCAGCCTTGGGGTGAAGTCCGTCAGCGGCAAGCATCTTCCAACGAAGGATCCCAAGGGGATACCTCTGTGCCTGGATGCTTGCAACGGCGGACCGTGTCTTTGATCTCTCTGACCCGAATCCGACAGCTAACTTCGCAGGCTATCCAGAGAGGAACCGTTCTTGACCACCCAGACCGCCAGGGGACGTCGCCGCGCGACCGGCCCCGCTCCGGAGTCGCGTCCCGTCGTCGCCTCTATGGCCGAACGTCCGCGTGACGTGCACCGCGACGAACGCCGTCATCGCCGCAGTCCGTTCCGTCAGGTAACGGAATTTGCCGCGGCCAGCGGCGTTGGGCAGAAGGCCGGAATCGCACTGGCAGCCACCGGTCTGGTCCTCACGG
>JBKPJW010000248.1:0-1531 GCA_046730875.1 Actinomycetota bacterium
GGCGGCGAACACCACGATGGTGCCGACCAGGAAACCCTTGATGGACTCGAAATCGACCTGCGTGCCGCTCGCTGCCATCTGTTCCTCGAACAGGTCCCGGACGGCGGGAGTGTCCAAGGTTCCCAGTGACACCAGCATGGAGATAACCCAAATGGCTCCGGCTGCGACGATCATCCAGAACGAGGTATTGACCAGCTGGGGGACCGCGGCCGGAGGCTGGGGCTGTGCAGAAGGGTACGGAGAAGGGTAGGGGGACTGGCCGTACTGCGGCGTCTGCTGGCCGTAAGGGGACTGGCCATACTGCGGGGCATTCTGGCCGTAGGCCGGGGGAGTCTGCTGGCCGTACTGCGGGGCCGGCGGGGTGTTCTGGCCGTAGGCCGGGGGTGTCTGCTGGCCGTACTGGGGGGCCGGCGGGGTGTTCTGGCCGTACTGGGGGGCCGGCGGGGTGTTCTGGCCGTAGGCCGGGGGTGTCTGCTGGCCGTACTGGGGGACCGGCGGGGTGGTCTGGCCGTGGGGCTGAGGGGATTCCCCGTCCGGCTCGGAGCCATTGGGCGGTGAAGGCTGGACTGGAGGGTTGCTCATGAAGCGGTCCTTTGCGTGTGGGTCACTGTAGCGGCCATTGGGACCAGCGATCCTGCCCTGCCCCCAGCATGGTTTAGCTCCACCGTACCGCGGGCCGGTCGCCCTGTGGATCATTCCGGAGAGGTATTCTCAAGCCTCTTTTTGGGCGGCGCGGCGGCCGCAGCGGTGCCGCCATGGCACTATCCGCCGCGTCGAACGTGCGATGCTCCTGCCGGCTGACTCCCTGTGCAGAAGCGGGCCTAGAATCGGCCCCGATGGGCGACAAACCAGGCCTGTGAGTTCGGCAGCCACATGAGCACAGTCGCAACAAGGCTGATGATGAAGCCCGGCATATTGCCGCCGCCCCGCCCGTCAGCGAAGCTGGAACTGATGATGGTCAGCACCAGGGAGATCCCGGCGACAATGGTGAGGGCGAAGCGGGCCCATTCCCGTCCCTCTTTCATCTTCATGGCCAGGATGATCTGGGCGATGGCAAGTGCGAGCGCCACCAGCACCAGCACCAGCACCAGGAGCCCGATGGCCGGCGCAAAGGCGATGAGCACGAAGGACCCGAATAGGCCAATGACTCCGCCGAGGAGGCCCAGGAGTCCGCCAATGAGCCAGATCCAGTATGAGACCTTCAGCTCGGTGGGCATGGGGGTCATCCTGAACATGCCGGAGAGGCCACCTACCGGCAGCGCATCGTTGAAGCTCCTGGGGCGGTCGGTTGGCATCTCGAAGCGGACTCCGCCCGGAGGCTTCGGTGCCGGATAGCCCGGCGGTGGTGCCTGGTAACCCGGCGGCGGCGCCTGGTAACCGGGCTGACCCTGGTAACCCGGCGGCGGTGCCTGATACCCGGGCGGCGGTGCCTGGTAACCCGGCTGGCCCTGGTACCCGGGCGGCGGCGCCTGGTAACCCGGAGCGCTCGGCGGGTTGGCCGGAGGCTGGTCCGGGCCGGTGGGCGGGACGC
>JBKPJW010000249.1:0-5819 GCA_046730875.1 Actinomycetota bacterium
AGCTACGGCACACCTTCCACCCCGCAGACGCCCCTAAGCGAGACATCCCTAAGCGATACGCCGACGTACGAACCGGCCCCTGCGGCCGTTCCCTACGGCGGGGCGCCCCTAACCCCCGCCCAGGGCGACACTTCCAAGACAGATGCGGCCAAGGGGGAGGCCACGGAAGTTACCAGGCACGCCGCCGGCGCCGCCCAGGACGTGGCGGAGACAGCCAAGGCCGAAGCAGCCAACGTTGCCGCCGAGGTGAAGACGAACGCCAAGGATCTCCTGTACCAGGCCAAGACGGACCTCACCGATCAGGCCGGCACACAGCAGCAGAAGGTCGCTGAGGGCCTGCGCTCCATTTCGACCGAGCTGCACACCATGGCCCGTTCCTCCGATCAGCCCGGTGTCGCCAGTGACCTGGTTCGGCAGGCGGCGGAGCGCTCCTCCGCCGTGGCGAGCTGGCTGGATGGCCGGGACCCGGGATCCCTGCTGGATGAGGTGAAGTCCTTTGCCCGCCAGCGGCCGGGCACCTTCCTGCTGCTCGCGGCCGGAGCGGGAGTTCTGGCCGGCCGGCTCAGCCGCAGCCTCAGCGCCGGAGCCCCTGACTCGGCCGGCACGGCGTCGGCCCGCGTCACCCGGGTCCCGGATACCGGAATGGCAGTTCCGCCGCCGCCGGTACAGCTGCCTGCTCCGGAGGCTACGAGGGCTGGTTTCGCGGAAACCTACCCGCCGAACCCGCTCGACGCCGATGCGGCACAGGGAGAATATGGCCGCCAGGACCGCTGGGCGTCCGAGCCCGCGGTTACAGACCCGCTCCGCCAGGACCCGAACCGTGATGATCCCTTCGACGGTGGTCGTCGATGAGTAGCGAAACGCCTGCCCCCGGCGCGGAGTCCAAGGCCGAATCCACCTCCCTCGGCGACCTCTTGGGTGAGGTCACGCGGGACATGTCCACCCTGATGCGGCAGGAAGTCGAGCTGGCCAAGGTCGAGCTCAAGCAGTCCGCCAGCCGTGCCGGCAAGGGTGCGGGCATGATGGCGGGCGCCGCGGTCGCCGGCCACTTCGTGCTCCTGTTCCTGTCCCTGGCGCTCTGGTGGGCGCTGGGCTACGTCATGGGGCTCGGCTGGTCCGCGGTCGTTATCGCCGTCATTTGGGCCGTCGTCGCCGCGATCCTGTCCTCCATGGGACGCAAGGAACTCAAGGCGGTCAAGGGCATGCCCCAGACCACCGAGACCCTGCAGGAAATCCCGCCCACGCTCAAACCCAACACCTAAATCCAGCGAGGAAACACGATGAGTGAAAACCCGGATGTCATCCGAGCAGATATCGAAGCAACCCGCGCGCGGCTGGGTACCAACGTCGACGCCGTAGCGGACAAGGTCACGCCGTCGCATATCGTCCAACGGCAGACTGACAAGGTCAAAGAGGGCGTCAAAGACGCCGTCTTCGGAGTGAAGGAGAAAGTCATGGGGGCAGCGGACCACACGGCCGGCAATGTGCACTCAGTCAAGGACAGCGCCGCGTCGCACCTCGGCGACGCCGGCGCGGCAATCGGCGACGCCCCCGCCCAGGTCAAGTCCAAGACGCAGGGCAACCCGCTGGCAGCGGGCCTGATCGCGTTTGGCGCCGGCCTGCTGGTGTCCTCCCTGATTCCGGCCAGCCAGAAGGAACGTGAAGCCGCCGATGCCCTCAAGACGGCCGCGGAACCGCTCACCACGGAACTGACGGATGCCGCAAAGCACGTGGCCGAAGGGCTGAAGGAGCCGGCGCAGGAAGCCATGGAGAACGTCAAGGCCACTGCCGCGGACGCCACCGACCACGTCAAGGCCGAAAGCCAGGGCGCCGTCGCGGATGTCAAGGACCGGGCCGCCGAGGCCAAGGGCAACGTGCAGCAGGCCTAAGGCTTTCATCTGAACCCGGCCGGCTGCCCTCGCGGATGCGCTGGGCGGCCGGCCTCGGCTCTTAACTCCCCGAAGGATTATTTCCATGGCCAAGAACCTTTCGAATGCTGAAAACGGCGCTGCCGCCAACGCCGAAACGGAGGAGAGCAGCACGGCCAAGGCCCGCACGGCGCCCGCGCCGGACGATCCCCGCAAGCCGGAAAGCCCGACGGATGTTTCCAAGCCCTCGTGGAAGTACATCGCAAAGAAGACCTTCCGCGAATTCACCAAGGACCAGTGCCCCGACCTCGCCGCGGCACTGACCTACTACGCGGTCCTCTCGTTCTTTCCCGCTCTGCTGGCTCTCGTGTCCCTCCTGGGCATTTTCGGGCAGGCCGAGAAGACCACCTCAACCCTCCTGGAGATCGTTCAGCGCTTCGCCCCTGCCGAAACAGTGAACGCCGTCCGTCAGCCCCTTGAGCAGCTCACCAGCTCCACCTCTGCCGGGTTCACGCTGGTCATCGGCATTCTGGTTGCGCTCTGGTCCGCCTCGGGTTATGTCGGTGCGTTTGGCCGGGCGATGAACCGGATCTACGAAGTTGACGAAGGCAGGCCCTTTATCAAGCTCCGGAGCACCATGCTCGGCGTCACGGTCATTACCGTGCTGATTGTCGCCCTGCTCGCCCTCATGCTGGTCTTGACCGGCCCCGTGGCGGAATCCGTCGGCAATGCGGTCGGCCTCGGCGGCGCCTTCGTGACCGTCTGGGACATCGCCAAGTGGCCGGTGGTGCTGCTCCTGATCATCCTGGCGATCGCCATCCTCTACTACGCCACACCCAACGTGAAACAGCCCAAATTCCGCTGGATGAGCATCGGGTCCTTGCTGGCCCTCTTCATTTTCCTGCTCGCCTCGGTGGCCTTCGGGTTCTACGTGGGCAACTTCAGCAGCTACAACCAGACGTACGGCACCATCGGCGGCGTAATCATTTCGCTCCTGTGGCTCTGGATCCTCAACATGTCCCTGCTGTTCGGCGCCGAGTTTGACGCCGAGATGGAACGCGGCCGCCAGCTCCAGGCCGGCATCGAGGCCGAGGAAACCATCCAGCTGCCGCCGCGCGACACCAAACAAAGCGACAAGCTCCAGGCCCGCGAAGAAGAGGACATCCGCCGCGGGCGCGAACTCCGCGGCAAGTAGGACGCGAAGGGCCGCGCCGCCCTCGGGCGTGCACGAATCAGCTCCGGAGTCTCCGGACGATTTTTGCCGCCCGCGGACCGATCCAGGTAATTAGCAAACTTTCCACTGTGGCCGTTCCCGGCCGCTTCCAGTCATTCACATCCCAGAGGAGCACACCCATGGCAGCAGAGCGCGGCATTTACATTCCCGGTGCAGTATCGCCTGAGCCGCCGACGGCGGAGCAGCCCACCACCCCGCACGAGCCGCTGCCGCCCAAAGCCGACCAGCAGGGTCCGGAGGCCGTGTCCCCCACCGGCACGCCCACCGGGGCGCCGGTGACCTCGCGCGCCCAGTCCGGGCCGTACCTCACCACGGCCCAGGGCGCCCGTCTTTCGGATACGGACCACTCGCTGAAGGCGGGGCGGCGCGGCCCGGTGCTGCTTCAGGACCACCACCTGCGCGAAAAGATCACCCATTTCGACCACGAGCGCATCCCGGAGCGCGTGGTCCACGCCCGCGGCGCCGGCGCGCACGGCACGTTCCGCTCATACGGGTCAGCGGCGAACATCACCCGGGCCGGCTTCCTGGGCAAGGACGTCGAGACCCCGGTCTTCGTGCGGTTCTCCACAGTCCTGGGATCCCGCGGTTCAGCCGATACCGTCCGGGACACGCGCGGCTTCGCAACGAAGTTCTACACCGACGAGGGCACGTTCGACCTCGTGGGCAACAACATCCCGGTCTTCTTCATCCAGGACGGCATCAAGTTTCCTGATGTCATCCACGCCGCAAAGCCCCATCCGGACCGTGAAATTCCGCAGGCCCAGAGCGCCCACGACACCTTCTGGGATTTCGTGTCCCTGCACACCGAGGCGCAGGCGCACACCATCTGGAACATGTCCGACCGCGGCATACCCCGCTCCTACCGGACCATGGAGGGCTTCGGCGTCCATACCTTCCGGCTCGTGAATGCCGAAGGCCGGACCAGCCTGGTGAAGTTCCACTGGAAGCCCAAGCAGGGCATCCATTCGCTGGTGTGGGAGGAAGCTCAGCTCATCAACGGCATGGACCCGGACTTCCACCGGCGCGACCTCGCCGACGCCATCGAGGCCGGGGCGTTTCCGCAGTGGGAGCTCGGCGTCCAGGTCTTCCCCGACACCGAAGAGGAGTTCTTCGAGGGGATCGATCTGCTGGATCCGACCAAATTCGTCCCGGAGGAACTCGCCCCCGTCAAGCCGATCGGCCTCCTGACGCTCAACGCCAATCCCGTGAACTACTTCGCTGAAACCGAGCAGGTGGCCTTCCACCCTGGACACCTGGTTCCCGGCATCGACGTGACCAACGATCCCCTGCTGCAGGTCCGGCTCTTCTCCTACATCGACACCCAGATCAGCCGGCTCGGCGGCCCGAACTTCGGCCAGCTGCCCATTAACCGGCCGCAGGCGCCGGTCAATGACATGCTGCGCGACGGCATGCACCAGACGGCCGTCCACGGGGGAGCGGCTCCCTACCGCCCCAATTCGCTCGACGGCGGCTGCCCGTTCCTGGCAGGCGCGGATCTCGGGGCCTTCATCGATGTGCCGGAGCAGCTGGCGGCCGCCGTCAAGGAACGGAAGTCCCCGGCGTCCTTCGACGACCACTTCAGCCAGGCCCGGCTCTTCTTCCGGAGCCTCACACCGGTGGAGCAGGACCACGTGATCCAGGCGTACACGTTCGAACTCGGCAAATGCCGCGAAGCGGCCATCCGCGAACGGCAGCTGTTGGCGCTGGCCAACATCGATACGGCGCTCTGCGCGGCCGTGGCTGCGGGGTTGGGCATGCCCGCGCCCGCGGCCACCGAGCAGGTTCCTGATGCGGCGCCGAGCCCGGCCCTGTCCCAGCTCGGCGGCACCTGGCCGGTGGCAGGGCGGGTGGTCGGCATCGTCGCCGACGAGGACAGCGACCTGAAGGCCGTGCAGGCTGCCCGGGTGGCCCTCGATGCGGCCGGAATAGTGCCACTGGTGATCGCGCCGGCCGGCGGTACGCTCGGCGGGAGCGACGGCGGCATCCCGGTTCAGCGTACCTATCTCACCGCGCGGTCGACCGAGTTCGACGCCGTGCTGGTCGCCGGCGCGGGAGCGCCGGCCAAGGATGCCGCGCAGGGACGCGATGCCAAGGCCGGGGAGCCCGGTGCCGCCCTGGACCCGCGCGTCGTGCTGCTGCTCTCGGAAATGTTCCGGCATGCCAAGGCGATCGGCGGCTGGGGTCCGGCAGTGACGTGCCTCGACGCAGCCAGCATTCCGTCGGATGCCGCCGGGATTGCCCTCGGCGACGGCCCGGACGACGTCGTCGCCCGGCTTACCGAACTGCTGGCGGTGCACCGGGCCTGGGAGCGCTTCCCCACCGAGTCGGACTGACCGGATCCAACCCTGTCCGGCGGGCTCCCGCACCTCCGCCGTGGCCGTTCACCCTCCGCCGGGGACGGGGACGGCAAGATTCCCCCCCGCGGCCCAAGGCAGGGACTAGGGTTGTGTCAAAGAGAAGGGGGAGTGCGTCATGGAATACCAGAATTCTCAACCCGTTGCCGGTCCCGCAGCGGGGCTGCCGGCAGCCGGACCCGCTGCCGGGCCGCCCGTTGCCGGTCCCGCGGTCGGGCTGCACGCAGCCGGACTGCCGGCGCCGGCAGGCAGCGGCCGCACCGTCATTTCGGAAGCCGCCGTCGCCAAGGTTGCGGGCATCGCCGCCCGATCGGTACCCGGCGTCTACTCGCTGGGATCAGGCCCGTCTCGGGCCCTGGGAGC
>JBKPJW010000250.1:0-3439 GCA_046730875.1 Actinomycetota bacterium
GGTCCTGCACGTACGCGCGATCCTGTTCGATACGTGTCCGCAACTTCTCGGCTCCGCCGACTGAGCCGTGACCGGGGATGACGGCGTCAACGTCGTCGGCCACGTTCTCGAACAGTTGCAGCGCGGCGAGGTAGTCCTCGACCGGATTCGCGGCCTCTAGGTCGAGGAACGGCATCAGGATGTCAGAAAGCATGTCGCCGGCGACGAGGACGCGGCGCTCCTCGATCCACAGCGCCGCATGGCCTGGGGCGTGGGCCTGGTGCTCGATGATGTGGACTGTGGGGCCATCCCACGGAATCTGGGCCGCTTCGGCGGGCAGACCGGTAATGAGACCGAGCAGATCCATCGGGATCTCCTCGGCGTACTCCGACGGTAGCCCCGCGGCTACGCGGTCCTTCCAGTCCGCGTTCGACAGCAGAGCTCGGATAGAAGCCGCGCTGCGGGCTGTACCGTAACGGGGTGCGTCGCCGAAATTCGCGTGCCAGAGTACGTGGTCCCAATGAGAATGCGTGGAGAAGCCCGACACGACGGGCTGGCCCAGCTCACGAAGGTCGTTCGCGAGAGCCGCCATCTCGTCGCCCGTTATACCGGGATCGATGAGCAACACACCGTCCCGGCCCTGCACCACAACGGAATTACTCTGGATGAACTCGCTCTCATGAACGAAAACGCCCTCGGCGACGTGCTTCAGCATGAAATGCCTTCCGCTTGTGGTTTTCAACCGCTTGTCGAGACGGTATTAGCTGGCGGTTGGAGATTGCAAGCACTATGGGCGAAGCGGGTGAGCCGCGGTCGGGGTACCCGAGGCACCGTACGACGTCGGGCCTGACCCCGCCTCCAACGCTGGAAGCGGCGATCAGGCCCGTGCGGTTTATTGGCGTGTGGCTGGTGGGTTTCGATCAGCGCAGGGACTGCAGGGACGCGTACGGTTCGCTGGGGAGGTTGTCTGCCGTCCACGGGCGCGTTGACCGAATGGGTGGGGTGTGGCCCCGGCCGTCGCGGACCACCGCGACTACGGTGGCAACGGCTGCGAAGACCAAGAGTCCTGCGAGGAGGAGGACGAGAAATACCATTTGAATGCACCTCGGGCGAGTGATGGAGCTGGTGTTGCGGCGGATGGTGGAGTTGTTGGGCCGGATTCCGGGTCGGTACGGGTTTCGGGGCTGCGGCTGAGGTTCAGGTTTCCGGTCCTTTTGTGGGGACATGTCCAGTTTCCGTGCCCACCGTGTGAGCCACCGTGTGAGCGTTTTACGCCGGATTCCCACCTATTTCGCCCCCTCCCCCACGCCCGCCGTCGGCGTAGCATGACTGATATGGCCGAGACTTGGATTCGGCTCCTCGGTCCGCCCCGGATCGAGTCCGCTGGCACCGCACCCCGGCAGCCCCGGGGCCGCAAGGCGTGGGCTGTGCTGGCCTACCTCGCGCTGCAACCGGGCGGCACCGGCCGGGCCCGGACGGCGGCCCTCCTGTTCCCCGACGCCGAGGACCCCCTCGGTGCCCTGCGCTGGAACCTCTCCGAGCTGCGCCGGACCCTCGGCGCGGAATCGGTCGGCGGCGACCCGCTGCGGCTGGTGCTGCCGGCCGGGTGGAACTGCGATGTGCTGGCGGCCCTGAAACCCGCCGGCGACGCCGACCCCCGCACCTTCGACGGCCAGCTCCTGGAGGGCCTCGCCTTCGAAGAATGCCCCGCATTCGAATCCTGGCTGGAAGACCAGCGGCACCGGCTCGAGAACGCCGTCCTGACGCTGCTCTACGAGGCATCGCTCGCCGCGCTGGCGGCCGGAAGGGCGGACGACGCCGTCGACCTCGCCACCCGCGCGCTGCACCTGGACCCCTTCAACGCCGACTGCCATTCCGTCCTGATCAAGGCCCTGCACGCCCTGGGCGAGTACCGGCGGGCGCGGGAGCAGGCGGAAAAATGCCGCGAGCTCTACCGGCGGGAGCTTGGGCTCGACCTGCCCGTGGAGGTGCGCCGGGCGATGTCCGAGACGGCGCCAGCGGCCGATCCCGGGCTGCCGGCCAGTTCGGCCGCGGTGCGGTCTTATCTCGATGCCGCCGAGGCGTCGCTGTCGGCCGGTTCGGTGGACCGCGGGCTGGAGCAGCTGCGGCTCGCGGCACAGCTCGCCCAGCGGAGCGGCGATCATCATCTGTTCGCCGAATCCCTGGTCACGCTGTCCGGGGCGCTGATCCATCAGGCCGGCGGCCGCGGCGCCGAGGTGGCCGATCTCCTGCACAGGGCTCTGAAGTCAGAAGGACTGGGCCTTGAGTCGCTGCAGTTGAAAGGGCGGACCCCCGGGCAGCCGACCGCCTCGCGGGTGGCGGCGGCCGCCTACCGGGAGCTGGGATACCTGTCGGTGCAGCGCGGCATCCCGGACCGCGCGGCCGGCTGGCTGGAGCAGGCGGCCCGGGCCGCGGACGGATTCGACGATGAACGGTCCAGAATCTTTGCCATCCAGGGCATGGCGGCCTCGGACACCGCGCACTACGGCGAGGCGCTGGCGGCCCTGGCCGAATCCTGCCGGCTCGCCACCGCCGCGGGGACCCGACGCCAGCTGGCGTTCAGCACGGCCCTGACCGGCCGGGTGCATCTGCTGCGCGGGGATCTGGAGCTGGCGGCCGAATGTCTGGACCGGGCCCAGGAACTGATCGCGGCCGAACACTGGACGGCGTTCGAGCCTTTTGTCGCCGGTAACCGCGGGGAGACGTTCCTCGCCGCCGGCCGGCTTGAAGAGGCAGACGCCTTGATCGACCGCTCGTGGGTGATGGCCGATCTCGCCGGTGACCACTGCTACCTGACCCTGGCCGCGGGTGCCAAGGCCAGGCTCAGTGTGGCGCTGAATGACCAGGCCGGTGCCGAGTCGTGGCTGAAACGGGGGCTCGACACCACCCCCTGGTACCTCTGGTACCGGGCGCGGCTGCTGGACACCGCCGCCGAGGTCGCGATCGACGCCGGCTCCCCCGACGCCGCGGACTACGCCGACCGGCTGGGCACCATGGCCAGCCGCGGCGCACTGCGCGAACTCCTGGTCCGCGCGCACTCGCACCGCGCAGTCCTGGGCGACACCGCAGCGGCGGAGACCATTCCGTGGCTGGCCAAGGACATCGACAACCCGGCGCTCAATGAGTACCTGGCGCGGCGGGGCCAGCTCTGACCAGTACCTCAAAGCTGCGGCGGGCGTTCGACGGAGGTGCCGCGCCGCCGTCGTCGTTCTGGCCTTAAAAGCACAGGTGGGTTAAACAAAAGCAGGGCCCGTCCGAAGACGGGCCCTGCTCGAAACCTAACGGTCCCGGGTATCTATAAGGAAATTAGATAGCCTGGATGTTGGTGGCCTGGGGACCCTTGGGGCCCTGCTCGGTTTCGAAGGAGACCTTCTGGTTCTCTTCGAGGGAGCGGAAGCCGGAGGAGTTGATCGCAGAGTAGTGTGCGAAAACGTCCTGT
>JBKPJW010000251.1:0-2343 GCA_046730875.1 Actinomycetota bacterium
CCGAAGACCTGTCCTACACCGCAGAACACGAATGGGTAACAGCGCCCAATGCCGACGGGATCGTGCGCGTCGGCATCACCGATTTTGCCCAGGACGCCCTCGGCGACGTGGTTTATGCCCAGATGCCCGAAGTGGGGACAAACATCAAGGCCAACGATGTGGTTGGCGAGGTCGAATCCACGAAGAGCGTCAGCGATATCTACGCCCCGGTGACGGGAGAAGTCGTGGCCCGGAACGAGGCCCTGGACACGGATTCTGCCCTTATCAACTCAGATCCGTACGGTGAGGGCTGGTTGATCGAAATCAAGCTTGCCGAAGCCGACGCCGTCGAGTCTTTGCTCAGTGCATCTGAGTATGAACAGCAGGTAGGCTAAAGACTAAGGTCGTTCGGACCGGGGCTGCGGGGAAGTGTTGTTGGGATAACAAAACAAAGCCGCACCCCGCCGAAGGACTCAATACCGGGACAGCGAAGCTTTCCCGGACGGCATGCGTTGTTTGCAGGGGGGACACCTGCAACGAATGAGGAGGACTCAATGTTTGGGCACGAACGGAACGACACCGGTGACGGTTACGGCACGGGTGGAGTGAAAGCTTCGGAGACCACGTCGATCAACCTCACTCCGGTGCGCGACGAACCCAACTTCACGCCGAAGCTCTCGGCTGAGGAGCGGGCGGCCGTCGAGGCGCTTCCCTTCGGCTCGGCCCTGCTCGTGGCGCACAGCGGTCCTAATGCCGGTGCGCGTTTCCTCCTGGACTCGGACATCACGACGGCGGGCCGCCACCCGGACGCCGACATCTTCCTCGACGACGTCACCGTGTCCCGCAGGCACGTTGAGTTTCGCCGCACCGCACGCAGTTTCGAGGTAGTGGACACCGGCAGCCTCAACGGCACCTACGTCAACCACGACCGCGTGGACTCCGTGGAACTCAGGTCCGGCAACGAGGTTCAGATCGGAAAGTTCCGCCTCACCTTCTACCTGAGCCCTGCCCGCGCAGCAGGCAACGTCTGATTTCGGGGAGCGGCCTGTGGCCACGGCACATGCGGATCGGCGCGGACCCCAGGTTCTGAACATCGGGGAAGTCCTGGCTCAGCTGAGCGACGAATTCCCCAGCATGACCGCGTCAAAAATCCGGTTCCTTGAGGAAAAGGGGCTCATCAACCCGCAGCGGACGCCCGCCGGCTACCGGCAGTATTCCGAGAACGACGTCGAGCGGCTGCGATTCGTCCTGTCTCTGCAGCGTGACCAGTACCTGCCGTTGAAGGTCATCAAGGATTACCTTGACGCGATCGACCGCGGCGAACGGCCCGAGAACCTGCCGTCCGGGGTCACGCTCTCCCCGCGGATCGTTTCCGAGGAGCTCGCCACCGAACTGCAGGGCCGCGTGCGCCGGCTCAGCGAGGAGCAACTCCGGACGGAATCCGGCGCGAGCGTGCCGCTTCTGGAATCGCTCCTGAGCTACGGCCTGATCGGCCATGTCAACGGCAAGTTCGACGAACATGCCCTCCAGGTGGCGCGGGCTTGCGTCCAGCTGGAGAGCCATGGCCTGGAACCTCGCCACCTGCGGCCCTTCCAGGCCGCTGCCGACCGCGAATTCGGACTCGTTGAGCGCGCCGTGGCCACCCTCACTTCCCGAAAGGACGCAGCCTCCCACGCCCGGGCCGCCGAGACGGCACGGGAAATCAGCGACCTCTGCCTGTCGCTGCACCAGGCGCTGGTCCATGACCGCATCTCAAGAATGGATATCTGATGATTGAGGTGGAGATTGTCGGCGTGCGGATTGAGTTGCCGTCCAACCAGCCGCTTGTGCTGCTCAAGGAAATCCATGGTGAGCGCCACGTGCCGATCTGGATCGGGACTCCGGAAGCCAGTGCCATCGCCTTGGCCCAGCAGGGAGTGGTCCCGCCCCGGCCGATGACCCACGACCTCCTGGTGGATGTTGTGGAAGTCCTTGGCCACAGCATTGTCAGCGTCAACATCGTGGCGGTGGAGGACAACATCTTCTACGGACAGCTGCAGTTCGAAAACGGAACCACTGTGAGCTCCCGGGCCTCGGACGCCCTGGCACTTGCCCTGCGCGCCAAGTGCCGGATCTGGTGTGCCGACGCCGTCATGGAAGAGGCCGGCGTCCGGATCACCGAGCACGACGAGGGCGAGGACACGCATCCCGGACCCGCCGTGGACGAGGAAGGCGAGCTGCGGCGCTTCCGCGAGTTCCTCGACGACGTCGAACCTGAAGACTTCGCCGGCTGACCCGTGGCAGCCGGTGCAAATGGGGCGGTTGAGACTGGTGGGATGCGTGTGGCCGCTGGGGTTTCTGAAACCGCTGGGGCGAGTGTGACAC
>JBKPJW010000252.1:0-4466 GCA_046730875.1 Actinomycetota bacterium
GTGTTTCGGATGTCCGAAGAAGAAGCCGTGGAGGCTCTCAAGAATGCCGGCTTCGAGGTGAAGGTCAACTATGCCTTTGGGGGCGGCGCCGTGCTCGACATCGTAGCAGGACAGGATAAGACCGGCCAGCAGCCGGAAGGCTCACTGATCACAATCACCGTCACCTAGGCACCCAGCTGCAGGATTAGCGCAGAAAAAGCTCCGCCCGGCTGAATCCCAGCCGGGCGGAGCTTTCTACTCAGTCAGTGCCGAGGATCAGCGCTTGGCGAGGGCGCCGGCCACCAGGAAAGCCATTTCGAGCGACTGCATGTGGTTCAGGCGCGGATCGCAGACCGACTCGTAGCGGTCCAGGAAGGCTTCCTGATCGATCGGGTCGGCGCCGCCGAGGCATTCGGCCACGTCGTCGCCGGTCATCTCCACGTGCAGGCCGCCGGGAACGGTGCCGAGCGCGTGGTGGACTTCGAAGAAGCCGCGCACTTCGTCGATGACGTCATCGAAATTACGCGTCTTGTAGCCGTTGGGCGACGTGACCGTATTGCCGTGCATGGGGTCGGTGACCCACAGGACCTGTGCCCCGGAGGCGGTGACCCGCTCGACGATCGCCGGCAGCTTCTCGCGGATGTTGCCGGCGCCCATGCGGGTGATGAAGGTGAGCCGGCCGGGCTCCCGGTTCGGATCCAGCTTGTCGATCAGGCGCAGGGCGTCGTCGCCGCTGGTGGACGGGCCGAGCTTCACGCCGATCGGGTTGCGGACGCGGGAGAGGAAGTCGACGTGCGCGTGGTCCAGTTCGCGGGTGCGCTCCCCGATCCAGAGGAAGTGGGCCGAGGTGTCATAGGGCAGCCCGGTGCGCGAGTCGATGCGGGTCAGGGCGCGCTCGTAATCCAGCAGCAGGGCCTCGTGGCTCGCGTAGAACTCCACGCGCTTGAGTGCCTCGAAGTCAGCGCCGCAGGAGGACATGAACTTGATGGCACGGTCGATATCCCGGGCCAGCGACTCGTAGCGGGCGTGGGCCGGGTTTTCGGTGAAGCCCTTGTTCCACTGGTGCACCAGGCGCAGGTCCGCGAAACCGCCTTGCGTGAAGGCGCGGATCAGATTCAGGGTGGAGGCGGAGGTGTGGTAGGCCTTCAGCATTCGGCCGGCGTCATGCGCGCGGGACGCCGGGGTGAAGTCATAGCCGTTGACGATGTCGCCGCGGTAGGCCGGCAGGGTGACGCCGTCGCGCGTTTCGTCGTTGGAGGAGCGGGGCTTGGCGAACTGGCCCGCCATGCGGCCCATCTTGATGACGGGCATGGCCGCGCCGTAGGTGAGCACGACGGCCATCTGCAGGATGGTCCGGACGCGGGCACTGATCTTGTCCGCCGTCGCTGCTTCGAAGGTCTCGGCGCAGTCGCCGCCCTGGAGCAGGAATGCCTTGCCCTGCGCGGCGGCGGCCAGACGTTCGCGAAGGATGTCCACCTCGCCGGCGAACACGAGGGGCGGCAGGACAGAGAGTTCCTTGACGGATGCCTCGAAGACCGCCGGGTCCGACCACGTGGGCTGCTGCGAGGCCGGCATCTCCCGCCAGTTGTCCAGTCCGGGATAGTTGGCGGCTCCGCTCTGGGCGGTGCTGTTCAGCGGGGAAACTGGTTTCTCAGATAGCTCGGTCACCCTCTAAGGATAGTTGCCCCATCGAGGTTCGGCGGCCCTGCCTGTCATCGACAGCTCCGTTGCCGTCACATGGCGGCCGGGCAGCGCGAGTCAGGCGGTGCCGGGAAGCTCGGGGCCGTCCTCCTCGGCTTTGGCCGGGGCTGCGTCCTGCGCCTTGCCCGCCAGGCGGAGTTTCACGACGGCGGCGTACTCGTCCACGTATTCCTGACCGGACAGCCGCATGAGTTCATACATGATCTCGTCGGTCACCGAACGCTGGATCAGCCGGTCATCTTCCATTCCGTAGTAACGGCTGAAATCGAGCGGTTCGCCAAAAATCATGCCGATGCGACGGATGTTGGGTACGCGCTTGCCGATTGGCTGGACTTTGTCCGTTCCGATCATCGCCACCGGAATGACAGGGACACGGGCCTTCAGCGCAAGGCGGGCGACACCGACCTTGCCGCGGTAGAGGCGCCCGTCTGGGCTGCGTGTTCCCTCGGGATAGATGCCCAGGAGCGAGCCGCCCCTGAGAACGTCCATGCCTGCATCCAGGGACTGTGCGGAAGCGGCGCCCCCGGACCTGTCCATGGGTAGCTGGTTCGTCAGCCGAAAGAAGGCTGCGGTGAGCCTGCCCTTGATTCCCGTGCCGGTGAAATATTCGGACTTCGCCAGGAACACCACCGGCCGCGGCACCATGACCGGCATGAAGATGGAATCCGAGAAGGAGAGGTGGTTTGAGGCCAGGATCGCGGCGCCTTCGGCCGGGACGTTGTCGAGGCCCTTGACCCAAGGCCGGAACAGCAGCTTCAGCACCGGTCCCAGGACGAACGTCTTCGTAAACCAATAAAACACTTGGTGACCCCTCCGGAAAGCATCTGGCCGGCCACCCGAATCGGCTCCGGCCAGGACTTCAATGGAAACCCTACTCTAGTGAGTTTTGTGGCCAAGGGTGACACGATGGGCTCATGACTGAAAGCAGCACTTCTCCGGCGCGGGCCGCTTTCAGCTACCCCGGCCACGGCCCCAATGCCCGGACGGGCGTGGCCATCTGCCACGGCTTTACGGGCAGCCCGCGCAGCGTCCTGCCGTGGGCCCGTTACCTTGCTGACCGGGGATTCGCGGTTTCAGTGCCGCTGCTGCCGGGGCACGGCACACACTGGCGGGACCTTGCCCGGCACGGCTGGCAGGACTGGTACGCCGCCTTTGAAACGGCGTACCTGGATCTGGCCGCCCGAACCGATGTCTGTTACGTTGCCGGGCTGTCCATGGGCGGCACTATCGCCCTCCGTACCGCGGCCCGCCATACAGTGCCTGGAGTGGTCACGGTCAACCCCGGTTTTAGCTTCTATGACCGAAGGGTCCGGATCGTCGGACTGCTCAAGTACTTCCAGCGCACCACCCTTCCGATCAAGGAGGAGAATTCCACGGCACCCGACGCCGACGACGAGGCCGACTACACCCTCACGCCGCTCGCGGCCGTCCACCAGCTGCGCCGCCTGTTCTCCGCGACCCTGCGGGAACTGCCGGCCGTCCGGACTCCGGTCCTTGTCTTCAAGTCCGACAAGGACGATGTTGTCCCGCCGTCGTCCTTGGTGCTTCTGCGCAGGCGCTTGGGTTCCCGGGACCTCAGGGTGGTCCGTCTCCCGCACAGCGGGCACGTTGCCACCCAGGATGCCGATGCGCCGCTAATCTTTGAAGAATCAGAGCGCTTCTTCCTTCAGCACGCCCGCTCCACGACGCCGCCCGCCGCCCCCTCGGAGACCCCATGAGCATCCTCCCGGACCACTCGCCGTTCAGCAGCCCGTTCACGGGAACAGGCCCCCGGATCGGGGTTGTAGTGTCCCACGGCTTCACCGGCAGCCCGCACGGTGTGCGGGAATGGGCGCTGTCCCTGGCCGGTGCCGGATTCGCCGTCCGGCTCCCCCTGTTGCCGGGGCACGGGACAAGCTGGCAGGAACTGGCCAGGACCCGCTGGCAGGACTGGCACGCGGCCCTGGATGCGGCATACCTGGAACTCGCGGAGGAATGCGACGTGGTGGTGGCGGCGGGATTGTCCATGGGCGGTGCCCTGGCGCTGCGGATTGCCGCCACCCGGCCCGTGGCCGGGGTTGTCGCCGTCAACCCCGCATTGGTCATCGACGACCCCCGAGCACCCCTGGCCGGGGTCCTGAAGTACGTCCTCAAGAGCACGCCCGCGATCGCCAACGACATCCTCAAGCCGGGCATGGATGAATGCGCCTACCCGCGGACGCCGGTGGCCGCCGCGCACGAGCTCAACAGGATGCTCAAAGACACCGTGCGGCTCCTGCCCCGCATTACGGCACCCGTCCGGGTCTACCGCTCCGCCGCCGATCATGTGGTGTCCGAAACCAGCATGGTGGCCCTGCGCCGCGGATTGACCAACGCCCCGCTCGAGGTGGTCCGGCTCGAAAACAGCTACCACGTAGCTACCATGGACAATGACGCGCCCGAGATCTTCCGAGGCACGGCAGACTTCGTCCGGTCGGTGGCATTCCCCGCCAGCCCGGACGCCGCCCGCGCCAGCCGGAAGGACACGGCCCATGACTAAGCCCGACCCCAACATCCCGGACCCTGAGACCCCTGAGCCGGGGACCCCGGGGCAGGACCCCGCGGACGCTGCCCGCTCCCCGGACGGCGACGCTTCCGGTGCTCAGCCCGCCGGTGGTACGCCCCCGCCCCGCGATTCGCCGGGGTCGCCCGCCGGCGACGCACAGTCCGCGGATGACGACGCCGTCTGGCTGGATCTTGTGGCCAGGCTTGAAGGTGTCGGGGCAGGCGAACACGGCGGCCCGGACTATGACAGCGCGAGCGACGAC